>NZ_JBGMOE010000191.1:0-4238 GCF_041424195.1 Tardiphaga sp.
AGGTGCACGTACGGTTCGGGGAGGGGAAGCGCTTATGCGCTTCCTACTCCACTCGCGACCTGGGCGGGGTTCGTCTACGTGGCCTTCGTCATCGATACCTACGCAAGGCGGATCGTCGGCTGGCGGGCGAGCAGGACGGCGCATGCCAGCTTCGTCCTCGATGCCCTGGAACAAGCGCTTCATGAGCGCCGGCCGGCCCATCGGGGCGGCCTCATCCACCATAGCGACCGCGGGTCGCAATACGTGTCCATCAAGTACACCGAGCGCCTCGCCGAAGCTGGGATCGAGCCGTCGGTCGGTAGCGTCGGAGACAGCTACGACAACGCTTTGGCCGAGACGATCAACGGCCTCTACAAGGCCGAGGTGATCCACAGGCGTGGACCGTGGCGCAGCTTCGAAGCCGTCGAATATGCCACGCTCGAATGGGTCGACTGGTTCAACCATCGTCGGCTGCTGGAGCCCATCGGCAACATCCCGCCTGCCGAAGCCGAACAGCAATATTATGCTGCCGCGAACAACATCGATATGGCAGCGTGACTCACAACCCAACGCCTCCGGTAGACCCGGCGCGGTTCAGTTTGCGCATTGGCTTGATCGTCACGCCGCGCGCGGCATTTGCTCGAGCACATCCGCCCAGTCATTATGAGGAACAGGGGGCCATGGGCTGAACACCTCCAGACCGGTATGCTGGTGGGCCAGCCGGATCTGGCTGTTCGCTTTCCATCCTGCTGCATCCCGGTCGAAGAGCAGAACGAGGCGTTCCAGTCGGCTGGGCAGCAGGACATGCGCAGCGCGTTCGGCGCCAAGTGTCGCCCATACGGGAATTCGATGAAGACGCATGGCCGCAAGCGCCGTTTCGATGCCTTCGGCAAGTCCAAGAACGGTGGTCGCAGCGGCCAGCTGTACCGCGCCGCGGCCTGGACGTCCAAGCATCATCCGCGGTTCCGTCAGATCGCTGGCTTTAAAGCCAGCTACCGGATCGAGAAAGGTTCGATGGATTGCAACGAGCCGATGTCCCTCGCGGACTGCGGCGATGAGCGCCGGTCTAAAGACGACAGCCCTGCCCCGCCCCAGGGGCGTGCGCGGATTGTAGCGAAGGTCGCGCCAGGGTGGCACGAGGAAACGGTTGGCAAGATAGGTCTCAGCGAGTGTGCCGACCATCGGATTGGAGGCATCCCAGACGCGCAGCGCCGGTCCGGATCCAGGTTGAAAGGGGCTGTGCCTGATCGATGAGATCGAGGCGCCTCGCTCGGGCAGGTCGAGGTGAAGGCGGCGGATAGCCCGCAGAACGGCGATCGTGTCGCAGCCTGCGAAGCATTTGAACAGCAGGGCGGAGTCGCCGACGCGGACGGAGAGGCTCGGGTCATGGTCGTCATGGGCGGGGCAGAGACAAAGTCCCTGTCCACCGCACCACCTGCCGCCCAGACGTTTGACGAGATTTGCACCCGCTGCTTCGATTTCCTGCAACCGCAGCGAGTCAATATATGGGGCGCCACGACGATGCTGATCGGGTTGGGAATTGCTCATGCCATCCAATTCCTGAATGACCGGCAAGGTAGTTCGAGAGAGCATTGGACTACAGTGTGGCCGGGATCAGGCCTGGTCATGATTTCGCGATAGCGCTGGAGACGCCGGCCAGTTTGCGAGCCAAAACTGTTCAAGACCCGCGTTCCTCTTCAAACCGGTGTATCGCGCGCAACAGGTGTCGGCGCACCATTGCAGGGGATAGGCCAAGCCGGGTCGCGATATCATCGACCGGACATTTCTCGATGAAATAGAGTTCGAGTATCCGTCGACCAGGTTCCTGTTCCGAGCGGATAATGCGCTGCAGGCATCGCACGTCTTCGCGGAACTGCCTTGCGGAATTCAGCCTGGTTCGCATGCGCGACATAATTGTGGAAACAGTTTGGGCCATTCTGGCGGAGATCCGGGAAGGCATAGCGAAGCTCAATATGTTGTTGAAATCCGGGCTTAAGCCCGCTTCTCGCCTCACTCTCCTCCTCCCCACTGACGGCCGATTTGCGTCCGTGAAATGAAGGTTGTTACCCTGTTGAAGGAACAACTAAATTTTTGCTTTGCAGCATTTTTGGTAGGATTTCGGGGCCCACGGCTCTGGAGCGGCGGCCGGCGGACAAGGCTATTTCGCAGCCCGCTCCCGAAGGAGCCAGTCATGCTACATTCCCAGGAATATCAGTCGATCATTTCGGCATTTTACGACGCACGAGATAGCCAGGACATACAGGGCGTTCTTGAGCATCTCACCTATTTCCTGGGCTTCCGGCATTTCGCGATCGGGCATCATGTCGATCTGCTCAATCCCCCATCCACATCCTTCGGTGTCTCGAACTACACGCCTGATTGGCTCAGCGAAGTCTTCCATGAGGGTTACTACATGGATGATCCCATCCATTTCTTGTGCAACGGTCGGAATACGGGCTTCATCTGGCCCGACCCCCATCTATTGAACCGCCTGAATGAGCGGCACCGACATATCCTCGAGCGGGGAGCGCTGCGCAATTTCCGGGCCGGCTATACGATCCCCGTCCATCTTCCCGGTGAATATTCGGGAAGCTGCACCTTCGCCGCGCCCTTGTCAGGGAATATCTCCCGTGAGGTTCTGCCTGCGGCATTCTACGCTGCTTCTCATGCGTTCGAGGCCATGCGGCGACAGGCACGCAAGGCCGCGGGACTAAGCGTTGAACCGCCTCCCCAGGTCACTCCCCGCCAACGCGAAGTCGTGTTGCTGTTGGGCCAAGGCAAGAGCTACGCCGAAATGGGAGATATCCTCGGAATTTCCGGGGCAACGGCCCATCAGCATTGCAAGGCCGTGTTCCGCTCGTACGGCAACATCCAGCGGTGCAATCTGATCGCCCGGGTGCTGTTCGATGGTCTCGCGAGCTTCCCGGAGATGCTCCGCAAGCACTAGCAATACCCAGTTCCGGTTATCGACGCTCGTTGTTCATCGCACCGATGATGCCTGCTCCATCAACGAGGGAGCATCATCATGATCCAGATTTTCGAAGGCGCGGAATGGGGCGAAGGTTCGCCGGTGCTGAACGACATGTATCGCGACCGGAAAAGGATATTCGTCGATATGCTGGGCTGGGACGTGCCGGTCATCGACGGCGCCTATGAAATTGACCAGTTCGACGATGAGCATGCGATCTACGTCGTCGCGACCAATGAACGCGGCGAGCATGACGGCTCGATCCGTCTGCTACCGAGCATTCGCCCGCATGTTCTGGGCAATATCTTCCCCGAACTGTGCGATGGGCCTGTCCCATCTGGCGAACATATCTTCGAACTCAGCCGCGCCTGCCTTTCGCCGCGTAACCGTGCGGCGCGCAGACTAGAGGTCCGCAATGCGGTCACGACGGCCGTCGTCGAGTTTGCGCTGCTTCGGGGCATTCGCCGTTTCACATGCATCGCGGATTCAGGATGGCTGAGCCAGATCCTGTCGCTCGGATGGGATTGTCGACCGCTGGGCCTGCCCAGGGAGATTGCGGGCCTAAGCACCGGCGCTCTCGTGATCGAGATCGACGGCGACACGCCCGACAAGCTGCGGTCTGCAGGCACCTATGTGCCGATGCGCATCGTCCACGCCCACGCTGACGGTCGCGCCGCAGCCTGACGGAGACATTCCATGACCATCATTGCACTTGACCGGCTGGTGCCGGATACGAAATCCTGTTGCGAGCACCTCGAAGCTGAAGGCTATTGCATCATCCGCAACGCCGTACCGTCCAGCCTGGTCGACAGGCTGGCAGGCGATCTCGAACAGGATTTCGTCGCGACGCCGCATTCGGTGGGGCCATTCTATGGCGAGACCACCCGGCGTTTCCACGGGCTCCTGAGACGGTCGCGGCACATGGGCCGCTTTGCGCTCGACCCGCTGATTGTCGCCGTCGTCGAGCGTTTCCTCCAGCCCTGGTGCGACACGATCCAGCTCAATCTCACGCAGGCGATCGAGATCGAGCCAGGCGGCGTGGCACAGCCTCCGCACCGCGATCAGGACATGTGGCCCGTCCACACTGCCGGCGTCGAGTATATGATCAACGTGATGTGGCCCTTCTCCTCCTACCGGGCGGAGAATGGTGCCACGTTGATCTGGCCGGGCAGTCACCGGCGGCAGGATGAGATCGTCATGCCCGCCGATGATGCGATCGCAGCCGAGATGGAGCCTGGTGAGAACACCGGGAATAAAAGGGGCCACGGATCGGCCGGTCTCACCGGAATAA
>NZ_JBGMOE010000192.1:0-38567 GCF_041424195.1 Tardiphaga sp.
GGATCGCCGCAAGGGCTACACCCAGAAGGCCGTCGTCGGCGGTCACAAGGTGTACCTGCGCACCGGTGAATATGACGACGGCCGGCTCGGCGAGATCTTCATCGACATGCATAAGGAAGGCGCGGCGCTGCGCTCCTTCATCAACAACTTCGCCATCGCCGTCTCGCTGGGCCTCCAGTATGGCGTGCCACTGGAGGAATATGTCGACGCCTTCACCTTCACCCGCTTCGAACCCGCAGGGCCGGTGCAGGGCAACGACAGCATCAAGTTCGCGACCTCGATCCTCGACTATGTGTTCCGCGAACTCGCGGTCTCCTACATGTCGCGCTTCGATCTCGGCCATGTGGACGTCTCCGAGTCGGGCTTCGATGCGCTCGGCAAGGGCGAGGACGAAGGCAAGGCGCCGGCCGACTCGAACAAGTATGTCTCCAAGGGCCTGACCCGCTCGCGCACCGACAATCTCGTCGTCATGCGCGCGCCCACCCCGGCCGAAAACACCGACGCCCGCGCGAGCGGCAACGTCACCTCGCTGAACGCGTCGGGCGCCACCGCCCGCCACGGCAGCGGCGATGCCGCGGTGGCCCTCAAGACCGCCGAGCCCGAGCACCAGCTCTCGCCGACCGAAAAGCTCGAGGCGCAAGCCTGGAGCAAAGCGGGAAGCGCCGCAGCAGCAGCCCCGAGCAAGGCCGAACGCCGCGCCGAAGCGAAAGCCAAGGGCTATGAAGGCGACATGTGCGGCGAGTGCTCGAACTTCACGCTGGTGCGGAATGGCACCTGCATGAAGTGCGATACTTGCGGCAGCACGACGGGGTGTAGCTGATATCAGATGACGTCATGATGGCGGCCGGGCTTGATCCGGCCATCCACAAATACAAAGGGGCCGCTCGAAAGAGCGGCCCCATCTTTTTGTCGTGCTGAATGGTTCACAAATACAATAGACATTGCGCAGCCACTACTTTTGATTGAATGCCTTGCCTCCTTACGATATGAGAAACAAGCAAAGAGAAGTTGGGGAGCATCATTGTGGCAACGCATCGTGTACTAATCACTACGCCTCCGCTTGAAGTTGGCAAGGCTGACATCCGTCTGGATATTAAGAAAGATGATGAGAAGCTGGGCGAACTGAGAGTGTCGCACGGCTCTGCAGTTTGGTTTCCGAATGGCAATACCTACGGCTACAAACTTTCGTGGTCAAAAATAGCAAAACTCTTCGAGGAACAAGGCCAAAAAAAAGCTGAGCTCCGCTAGCTTAAAAAACGCGACACACGCTTAAAAAGGGCCACTCGAAAGAGCGGCCCTTAATATTAGAACGCGAGAATCATGACAGCGTTGGCCGACCTAATCAAAGCAATCGCCGCCCTGCTTTGGCCCCTGCTGGCATTCGCATTTCTCTGGCTCTTCAAAAGTGAAATTGCCGGAATTTTGAAAAGGCTCAGCCACCTCCGAAAAGGAAAATTGCTCGGCCAAGAAATTGAACTAAACGAAGAACTGGACGAACTACAACGATCAGCGATCAAAGCAGAGCAAGAAACAGTCGCTTCGGTACCTCCACTAAAAGCTCCAGATCTGGAGAACAGTGCCAGCAAAAACTTCGAGAGTGATTTGCTCAGTAATATATCCAAGTCACCAAAGGCAGCGCTTATGCTACTGGCGGCTGAGATCGAACGACGCTTGCGCTTAATTTTGATTTCAACTGGCTGGGCGCAAAATATTAAGCCTGCTCCTATTGCAAAAGCCATTGACAAGCTGCGAGAGCAAGGGAGCTTGCCTGAACATGTCAGCGGGTCCATTAAGCTCTTCCTAGACGTGCGAAACAAGATTGTTCATGGCCACTCCGCCACAGAAGAAGACACACTTCGTGCGATAGATTCCGGCTTCACGGTTTTAAAATCTCTCGAAGCAATTCCATTTGAAGAGAACGTCGTCCATCACCCAGGTGTCGTCATCTATTCTGACGCCCTGTGTGAGCATGAAATAGCTGATGCGGTTGGCTTACTCCTAGAATCGACATCGCCCGGCCGAACCACCAAATCGCTCAGAATCTTCCCAACTACGAGGAAGGACTATCGCGCGGGGGAATCCGTAGCGTGGGAGTGGACGTTTGACCGAAGCTGGGGACCGGCTTGGTATCGCGATCCTCGCACCCATGAAATCAAGCAGGCTTGGTTATCCGCCGCCGAATTCATCGGCCGACATCTAAGTGATATTTGAAGTAACTGCAGCAAGCGTAGGGCGGATTAGCGCAGCGTAATCCGCCGCGTCGCAGCGGCGCAATACGCTGCGCTATCGCTCCCTACTTGCTCAAGCAACAGCCATAATGCTGCTACAGACGTTACTAGCACTGAACCTGAATCGCCTGTAGGTTGCGGCCACTACGGGGGTAAGAATTGGCTTGGCTGACGCGAAATAACTTAGAGACCGGCATTGAGCTTTGGCACCGCTTGAAGGGCCGTGCGATTTCGCGGAACGCTGGTTACTTGATTTTGGCAGCGGTAAGCCTTGAAAGTAATATTGTCCAATTGCTTATCGAAGGAGCGTCATCATACGCTCACGTCAAGGTCGATATCCCCGATACGCCTCATTGGGTGACCGCCGTATTTGTCGTTTCCGCGGCTGTTCTCTTAGTCGCAGACCGACTGCTACCAGTTGCCGGTTTACGCCCTGAGCCTAACCCTCATGACATACTCTTGATAAAACGGGTGCGCGATCTGTTTGACGCAGAAATGCAGATATTCATGAAGGACGAGGATTTCGCCTCCTATACCATTGATTACAAGCCCATCGGGCGGCTGCACCACGTAAACTATGTTTGGAGAGGCCCGGAGTACGAATTTGTAGAAACGGCCGTCCAAGAGAAATGGTCGGCTTTGCGCGTTGCCATAAAGGAGTTCGGGCACGACGTGGCAACTTACACATCACCGACTGACATGGGCAGCGACCGAGTGACCGTCTATAGGCGCAATGAATACCCAGAATCCCCCTCAGAGCACACGGAAAGCAACATCAGAAAATTGAATGACCTCGCCACAACGGTCATAGAGCGCTTCTACGAGCTTGACGCTCTCGCCCGGCGAACGATTCCCGTATCTTAAAGCAAGCGTAAGGCGGGTTAAAGCAGCGCAACCCGCCGTCGTCGTATCGGCGCAATATGCTTCCCTATTGCGCCCCTCGGGTGACGATCGCGCATCGACTTACGTTATTGACGAGTCATGCGATGCTCTATCTAGTTGCCGCAGTGCCGCCAGGCGGCAGCCCGATGACCGGAATATCAATATGCGCTTTCAAATGGTTCGCTGCCTCACGCGTCTCACCGTCGCCACTCTACTCTCCGCCGCACTGTCGCTGCCCGCTCACGCGGATTCCGGCAAAGTCCGCTTCAAGTTCTTCAAGGCCGGATGGTTCATCGGAGCGCAGGCAGGAAGCGGAATCCTCAGCTTCCGTGGTGAAATGTATCCGTTTCGCATCGGCGGCGTGAGCGCCGGCCTGACATTTGGGGGCTCCTCGACCGATCTGGTGGGCACGGCGCAAAATATGCGTCAGGCTTCGGACATCGAAGGCATTTACACGGCGCTCGGTGCCGGTGTGGCGGTCGGTGCAGGCAGGCGCGCCATCCAGATGCGCAATGCCAAGGGCGTCGTCCTGTCGCTGGAGGGGGAGCAACTGGGCCTCCAGTTCGATCTGGACCTGAGCGGAATGAGCGTCTCCATCCAGAACCAGTAATGGGATGCACCAACGCCCGTGCGTTGGCCCTCACTGCGACATCCAGGCAGCACGCATCATCTGCCAATGTCGGGACGTTGACGCGGCGGTTTGGGATCAGCGGATCTGCAGTCACATGAGGAGGCCGCTCGGCTTTCGAAGCGATCGTTGATCCCCGCATGACGCGATTACGGCTTGCCTTGACCAAAGGCATTCACGGCGCCGTGTTGACGGCACGTTCGGCGACAGCTCAATACCGCCGTACGGATCGTATTTCCGCCTCGCGCACGATAGTGCGCACAACAACCTTGTAGCGGCGAGGATCTCTATCGGCAGCGCATGCCGCTGCGCCATTTAACTCTCCCAGCCGTTCATGGCTCATGCGGTTTGTCAAAATCGCTTTCGAAGCGCAAATGCTTCACGCTGCGGCCTTGACGTCGCACAAGCTTGAGGGCCTCTATCCCGACCCTGATATGCGTTTCGACAAAGTTCGTCGTCACCACCAGGTCCGATGCCTCGGTCTTCACGCCTTCAGGGATCATGGGCTGATCGGATACGAGAAGCAGCGCGCCCGTGGGGATGTGGTTGGCAAATCCGGCAGCAAAGATCGTCGCCGTCTCCATGTCGATCGCCATGCTCCGCGTCCGACGCAACTGCTCCTTAAAGACCTCATCGTGCTCCCAGACACGACGGTTGGTGGTGTAGACGGTGCCCGTCCAGTAATCGTGTCCCAGATCACGGATCATGGTTGATACCGCGCGTTGCAGTTGGAATGCGGGTAGCGCCGGGACCTCGGGCGGCAGGTAATCGTTCGAGGTGCCTTCGCCCCGAATGGCAGCAATGGGCAGAATCAAATCACCGGTCTGGTTCTTGCGTTTCAAACCGCCGCACTTGCCGAGAAATAGAACAGCCTTTGGGGAAATGGCGCTCAGTAGATCCATCACGGTTGCCGCATTCGGGCTTCCCATGCCGAAATTGATCAAGGTAATGCCATCGGCAGTCACATTGGGCATCGGCCGATCCGCGCCCCTGATCGATACATTGTGATGAGCGGCGAACCATGCGACGTAACCGCCGAAATTCGTCAAAAGAACATACTGGCCAAATTCATCGAGCGGCGTGCCAGTGTAACGCGGCAACCAGTTTTCGACGATATCCCTTTTTTCTTTCATTTTCTTGCTCCCACATCAAATCCTACACATATGTCCGAAGTATGCGAGTTTCCACGATGTAAAGGGCATTTGCCGAACAGGGCTTGATTAGCAGAATCGATGCGAGGGATCGGCGGAAAACCAGGGCCGGGCCCACTGCGGGCGCGGCTTCCTTGCGCTGCTCGTCAACGGTTGCGGCACCGGCAACGACCAATCAGACGCGCAGAATTCAATCTGCAGGCGCACAAACGATGCCGCAGAACTGATCATTCAGACGACGGCCGCGGATTGAATCCGGGCAGGTTCAACGACCACGATGAATCCTCCGGATCAGAAACGTGCTGAGCGAAGGTGCGATTTCATGGCAAAGCACCGCCAGACGGCGCTGTTGTTGTTTTCGATGATCAATCCTGGACGTGGAACAGCTGTGCACGTTGCCGTGCAGCAGCTTTCACGCGTTAGAGAGCGCCTTGTGCGATCAGGCGGCGTCTCTCCTCATCGCTCATGATGCCGGCGCCGACGAACTGGACCGCACTATTGGGATTGTAACTACGCTGATCCGGAGTTCTGCGCGGTCGATCACCGTCGGTATCGTCAGGCGCGCTGCCGTTTCCTCCACCATAACCCAGCACTTCGACGATGATCACCGAGGGCCTGTCGTTCCCCGCGCCATTGTTCGGCGGCGCGGTTTGCTGGGTGGCCGCGGTCGCGTTGGCGGTCGACAGGGCCCCGCTGATGCTTGGCGCCTGCACAGTCGGAATGCCGGTTGATGTACCCTGCACCTGGATGTTGGCGGCGTTGACGATCTGCAGCGCGGCGAGATTGACGTTGCCCGACACACGGATGCCTGCCTCGCCCGCATCGATCGTGCCAAACGGTGCGATGAGGTCGACATTGCTCGCGCGCGTGCCCGGGATGGTGCTGAGCGTTGCGATGCCGGCACCGCTCGCCGGCGCGGCCGGGGCGATGGTGATGTTGCCGTAGTCATCGTATTGGCGCTGCGGCGGCGTGAAGATCGTCGTCGTCTTGGAGCCGCGGCCGGCGTTGATGTCGCCTTCCGCCGACCAGACCAGGATATCGCCGCCGAACGTCGTCATGATGCGGCTCTGGCCAAGCAGCACGCTGCCAAGCGAATAGACGTAGATATTGCTGTCCTGTCCCTGTGTCAGAAGGCCGGCATTGGGTCCGGGCGTGACACCCTCCACGCCGACCAGCGTCTGTCCGCCGGGATTGAGGATCTGGATGTCGCCACCGAACTGGGTGCGCACGCCCCCATCGCTCGTCACCGGCACGTCGACGCCGTTGACGGTTCTGGAGCCGGTCACGCTGCTGAACATCGTGATCTTGCCCGAGTAATCAATGGGCCGCCCCTGCGCGTCCCGATCCGGGAACAATGTGGCGATCACCTCGCGCCCGCGCAGATAGCTCTGATAGCGCGGACTTCCCGAGTTGTTGTATTCGCGGCCACCCAGAGTCAGTTCCTTGTAATAGACGTCGCGGACGAAGACGCCCTGCTGCTCCTTCGGCAGCGCCAGGAAGAAACCGAGCGCATCGGCCGCCTTCCCGGTGTAGCCAAAGCGGCTTTGCAACCATTGCAGCAGTTCCTGATCGTAGGCGTGAACCACCTTGCCGCTGCCGGCGAGCGGCGCGCCTTCAGCGAGCTGATTGGCCGGATCGAAATAGAGCTTCGCGAACGCGGCATAATCCGGGCTATTCGCACCGACACCCGCCAGCACCGTGACATCGGCGCCACCTTTGTTATTTGACGGATTGACCACGTCACCCACGCTCACCAGCGAGCCGTAATAGCCCTGATAGAGATTGCGGCCGGCCTGCACCTGAAGCAGGCCCGGACCGAGGATGTCGAGCGATAGATGGAAGATATCGCGGCCGGCCTGCACCAGCGAGATGTCGTTGGCGCTGTTGTTCAGGAACACGCTGGCGTTCGGGCCGGTGCCGACGATGTCGCGGCCGGCGATAACCTCGAACGGTTTGGCAGCCATATACCAGGTCGTAGGCGACGGCACGAACCCCAACGAGAACGACCGCGTCATATTCTGGACCTGCCCGAGCGTCAGGTCGACGATATCGATGCCGGCATAGACCTGCGCGGGCCTGTTGTCGCCGGCGTGAAGATTGGTCTGCGGCGCGTCGGGGCCGAACGCGATAGGGTTGTAGGGATCTAAACGGAATGGGGCAGTCGCCGAAGCATTGCTGTCATTGCTGTTGGAGAACACCGGGCGGAATGGCGTCGCCAGCGTGCGCATATCGGCGCCGGACATGCCTATCACCTGGCTCGTGCCGTAGATCGAGCCCGCGGCCAGAAGCGCGAGCTGTCCGGTCGGCGACGGCATCAACTCGATCGGCGCAAATGTCAGCGAAACTATTCCAGGTTCTGCGAACCGGATGTCGCCATTGGCGGCCGCAACGATCAACGTACCCGGATAGGCGCGGTTAGCACCGCTCGTGCCAGCCGTGTTTCCGTCGAGCACCGCGGCATCGCCGCCTGCTGCGTAAAGATTGACGGCTGTCGCCTGCGTCCACAGCATGAAGCTCGATTGTCCGCCGCTCTTGACCAGCGTGGTCGTGCCGTCCGCGTTGCGGACCGTGTAGGGCATGCCCTCCCGATCGACCACGGGCCCCATGCCGGCATCGCTCGTGCCACCGAGCACGAGATCACCGCGCGTGCTGATGCTGACACTGCCGTCTCCCGGCGTGAAGATTGGCCCCGGCGCTTTGAGCGAACGCTTGAAGACGTTCGGATCGACCGCCCGCGGATCGTACGAGGTCCAGCCTTGACCAGCGGCGTTCAGCGCCAGAGTGCCGATCGACCCGGCACCGACAATGACATCACCCCGCAGATCCGTAACCGAGCCGAAGTGGTCTGGCACAAGGGACGTCGCAGTTGCCGCCGGAAGCGAGTTCAGTATCCCGCCCACCCTGAGGATGAGATCGCCGCCGCCGGTTTGCATCAGCGTGCCATTGGACAGGACACGACCGGTCGAGGCGACTGCCAGATCGAGGCCGGTCGAGGTATTTCTGTTATTGCTCGTCACGCCGGCATTGCCGCCCGCGATAACGGTCAGGTTGCCGCCGCCAAGGGTACCGATGCCCTGGAAGCCAAAGAGCTGCAGGGTGTCGCGGTCCGTAGACGTCTTCCCATAGGAGCCGAAATTGATCCACCACGCGGTTGGATCGGCGGACGAGCCGCCGCCCTGGCGGAAGAGCCAGTTGCCGGTGAGATCGGAGTCCACATAACGCGTGTTGTTGTCGGCGATCTGGATGTTGCCGGTGACGTCCTGCTGCGCCATCAGCAGAACATCCCCACCGTGCTCGGGATACCAGGCATGCGAGTTGCCACCGCTCGTGACACCGACAAGGTCATAAGGATTGCTGCTGTCAGCCGCCAAAACCGCTCCCGACTGCGTGCCCGCGGTGTAGACGCCGTAGGGCGTCGCTTCACTGAAGCTGCCGCCCGCCAGCAGATCGAGATTGCCGGTGCCGGTGCGCAGCACGCTGAAGAACGTGCCGTTGCGCGTTGAGTTATAGGCCGGATCGCTGAGCGTGAGCTTGCCGCCTCCATTGAGCGTGCGCGTCGTCTGCAGCGCGCGCTGATCGGCGGCAGCGAGATCGGCGCCGGACACAAGACGGATCGAGGCAGAAAGTGAACCAGGCGCGAGCATTGCCGCCGCTGCCGATGTGGCCGGTGCGCCGGGAATTCCGGGCGTGACCACCGCTCCGAGGGAGGGCAAATTAGCGATATCGAAGACCAAGTAGTCGTTCGCCCCTAGCGAAGGTCCGGGGTCCAGTGTGGTGCCGGCCGGGATGGTGCTGCCTGGCCAATATTGATGGCCGTTGGTATCGACAAATGGCACCCCATACAGCGTAACCATATCCTGGTAGAATTGGTCGTTTGGTATGGTCCAGTCAGCCATCAGCGTTACACTGGTGTCGTAAACGTAACTGGAATTGTTCAGGCCGGTGTCACTAGGCGACCACAGCTGCGCGTTGGGATCGCTCGGGATATCGATCAGATTGTAGACCGCCGCTATTCCCGGCGACGCCTTGAACCCATCCGAGATGCTTCCCTGGACGGTCACGTTGCCGGCGGCGCGGATCACAAGCGCCATCGGCTCGCCCGCACCGTAAGTCGCCGAGTTCGGATCGCGATCGGCGCTCGCGCCGTAGCGATACTTCGCAAGGTCGATGTCGCCCGAGGTCGACAGGTCGCCGCTCGAGGTGATCTGGACACCCGGGCGCAGATGATAGGCGCTGCCGTATGCCGACAGGCCCGTCACGCGCGAGGCCAGATCGGTATTGCCGAGCGCGGCATTGATGAAGGTTGCGCTCGCCGTGTCGAAGCCGTCGAGCGTCGCCTGGCTGATGGTGCTGCCGCCCGGCAGGTCGTAGGTCCAGAACGCATTGAGCGCGATGCTGTAGGCGCCGCGGATATTGAGCGGACCCGTCGCATTGATGGCGATGTCGCCCGAGGTCTCGCCGGTGCGCTGCGCGTTCAGCTGGATGTCGCCGTAAGCCACGCCGTTCGGCGTGGTGAGATTCATGGTGGCGCCGGGCGACAGCGTCAGCATGCCGCCTGCGGCGGTCAGCTCGATGTGGCCACGGTTCTTGGCTTCGATCGGCTGGCCGTAGCTGTCGACCTGCAGCACCGTGCCATGCGCATCGAGCACCGCGCTCGATGCCAGCGTCAGCCCGTTACTGGCCGACAGCCGGATGGTGCCCGGCGCAGCCCCGGACGCATCGATGGCGCCGTTGACGGTCAGGCTGCCGCCGTCGAGTGACACTGTAACGTAGCGGGCTTTGACGCCGTCGCCGATCGTGAGATCGCCGCTCTTGATGTCGAAGCTGCGGGCGCTGAAGAAGCCGCCCTGGGTCAGAAGCGCGTTCAGGCCGGCAAAATCGGCAAGCGTGCCGGCCACAACGCTGAAGTCACCGCTGGTGTAGTTGCCGGTCGTGCCGCCTTTTAGAACGCCGTTAAGCGCCACCGGCCCGCCAGCCGCATCGATATCGACCGAGCCGGCATTGGCATTGGTGGCGGAGACGTCGATGACGGACCCTGCCGCCTGCGTCACGCTGCCCTGCGCACTGTTGAAGATCGCGGTGCCGCCGAAGCCGTAGACCACCGCCTTCTGGATCGTCGACGGCCGGCCGCCGAGGTCGATGCGGCTTCCACCATTGAGAACGATGTCGTTGGTAGCATTGACCACGAACTTGCCGCTCGGCAGCAGGACTGTGCTGGCGATGGCGACACTGTCGCCGGTCAGATCGATCTCCGCGCCGGCGACCGTCGACGTGGCCGCGCTCGGCGCGGCGCCGGCAGGCGCAACGACATTGAGTGCGCCTCCCGCCGTATAGGCCATGATCGATTTCTGCACGCCGGTGAGCTGCGGCGTCGTCAGCGTGAGATTGCCGCCTGTGCCGCTCTGGCCGAACACGGCCGCCGGATCGGTGCTCGGCGTCTGATAGACGAACAGCTTGCTGTTGCCAGCCGAGACAATCTTCGAACGGCCGGTGATGTCAACGTTGTTGAAGCCATAGATGGTTCGGCTCGCCGAGGTCGTATCGAGCGAGACGAACTGGCCGAAGTCGATCTCGTCGGCGACGAGGCTGAGCATGCCGGCGCCGGTGCCCGGTCCGCCCGCGGCAATGGCAGGCGGTGTCGCGCCGGGAATGCCATTCCAGGTGATCTGGCCAGCTGCAATGGTGGCGTGATCGCCAGCCGAACCGTAGCCGTAGATCGCCGAGGTATTCAGAACGAGATTGACGCCGGTGCCAGTCGCGTCGAGGCCGCTATTGCCGAAGACATTGATGGCGTTCGCTGCGCTCAGGGTAATCTTTTCCAGCGCGGGCGCGCCGTGCAGCGGATCCCCATTGACGAGAAGATTGAACAGCGCCTGGTTGAACAGGACACCGGCCGGTGCACCGGCCGTGGCAATCGTGGCTGCGTCGCCGATGTTCAACGTTCCGACCGCAAGAGCAATGTTGCGCGCTCCGAAATGCGCCGTGGGGTCGATGCTGGAGACGCCATTGGTGGCGAAGGCCAGCGTGCCCTCGGAGTAAAGCGATGAACCTGCGCCGATCGTGATGGCGCCGTTGCTGCTGCTGTTGGCGAGGAAATTGAGCTCGCCGTTGGAGAGCGCCAACATCGAGACGCCGAAGGACGTGGTGTAGGTCATGCCGGTCGAGGCTGAATCGAAGGGGCCGGCCCCCTCCCCGATGGTCGTAAGCGTCACATTGTTGCCGACGCTGATATTGCCGCCGATCAGGAAGATTTCACCGGCCCTCAGCGTCACACCATCGCGAATTGCGATATCGCGGCCGCCCTGGAAAATGATGCTCCCATTGTTGAAGAGATTGCTGCCGTTGACCATCAGCCGTGGCGCCTTGAGGGCGTTGATACTCGCCGCGTCGACTGCGACGCCCGTGAATGCTGCCGTGGATGGATCGACATAGATCTCGTCGACCTTCGCCAGCGAGGCCTGCCCTGCAGCGCCGCCCTGTGAGCCTTGGAACAGCACGGTGCCGTCGAAGGTGAGCGCGGAGCCGGTCGTGGGCGATGTCGGCGCCTCGAATGTCACCAGCAACGCCTTGCCATCGGCCGGCAACAGCGGACGAACGCCGCCGAATTGCGCCGTGTTGGCGATCAGGAAGTCACTGTAGCTCTGCTCGTTGTATTGCGAGTAGCGTCGAACCGACGTGCCCGACGTAATCAGCGCCGTGACCGGCAGGCTGCTGCTGATCGCGGTATTGGCGATGCCGGTGTAGACGGAGGTCGCGTACGTGCCGTTGCCGATCGCATTGGCACCGGCGACGGGCAGCATCGTCGTGCCGCCCAGTTCAACGCGGTAGGCGCCGGGCAGCAGTGCATAATTCGACGGCAGCAATGTGTAGGTGCCGGCCGGCAGGCCCGGCACGCCGCCTGGGACGGTAATCTGCTGGCCGATCGAAGGATCGCCCGCACCGTTCTCGGGCGCGACCGGCGCGTAGCCAGAGCGATAGCCCGGCACGATGGCATAGACCTTGTCGCTCGCCTTGCTGAGCAGGGTCACCGGATTGGCGTTGACGAGCGGCGTGTTCAGCACGTTGACCGAGCCGCCGCGCCCCGAGACGAAGCCCGCGCCGCTGAGCGTTCCACCGCCGGAAAGGTCCAGCACCGCGCCGCTTGCGACGCTCACCGACTGACCGTCCAGGGTGATGCCGGATTGCGCCCCGTAAGTGCCGGAGTTGGTCAAGGCCAGCGGCCTCACGGCAGCGCCGTTGTAGTTGTAGGACACACCGTCGATCGTGCCGCCGTAAGGCATGACGAGTCCGTCCATCGACACCGAGGTCAGGCTGCCGGGCAACAGATCGACGCGCTGGGTTAGGGGCTGAAAGCTGCTGCCCAGCATGATGAGGCCAAACGGCGCGCGCACGATACCGCCCTGCTCCACGATCGGCGCAGTCAAGCTCAAAGTGCCGAATAGCGAGAACGGCGCGTCGGGGATCGTATCCGTAGTGCGGCCAAGGATCAGCTTCTGACCGGCGATCACGGTCGCGAAAGTGTTGGTGGCCGGATAGATCTGCGCTGCGAGAAGTTCGAGATTCCAGTCGGTGGCCAGTCGCATCTGCGGCAACCCGGCCATCGACAGGAAACGGATGTCGCCCTGACTCTTGAGTCGGGTCGTCACGAAGCCTGGATAGTTCGTTGCGACACGCCAACCGATCGCGGGATCGTAGACGTCGGCGCGGGCCCCGAACTGAACCAGCCCTTGAATATCGATTTGATCGGCGTTCGCTTCAAAAATCGCCGCGGTCGGTGCGCCCGAAGCCCTGGGATTGCGGACGCTGCCGCTGTCGAAGCCGTCAGGGATGATAGCCTGCGGCTCAACGAACCGGATATAGGGCGCGGAGAGCTTCACGCTGTTGGTCGCGATCGATGGGGCGGCTGTAATGTCCCCGGTAAAAGGATTGCCCGTGGTAAAGGCCGCTGCTGTCAGAGTGAGACTGCGGGCGAGCGAGAGCGAGACATCCCCCGAGAACTGGATGAAGTCACCCGAATTCAAGGTTAGGCTGTCGAACCCACCGGCCTTGATCTTGTCCACGCCGATCGCGGCGTGCCCGAATTGAAGTGACGACGCATCGGTACCCGGCGCGATGTTCGCGGGCAACGATGACGGCTGATACAGCTGCGTCACGACCATGGTGCTGGGGACCAACACATTGGCCGGGAACGGAGGTACGAAGTACGGCGTGGTCAGCGCAACCGACAGGCTGCCACCCGAAGCATTGGCGCCGCCGGCAGAGGCATGCATGCTGCCGTCAAGGTAGAGTCCGCTATTGGACGATAGCGAGATGGAGCCGCCGTTCGTGGCCCAGGCCCGCGGCTGGCCGATGGATTGAAGATCGCCCTGCGAGACAAGGTCGATCACCGTGTGGCTGCCGTCGGCGTCGAGCTCGGCGCCGGGGCGGATCAGCACGAACGCACTGCCGCCGTTGACGGCGATCGAACCGCCATCGGTCGCAGTGCCGTAGCGACGTCCCGCGAGATCAAGCACGCTGTAGGACGTACCAGACACATCGATCTTGGCGTTCGAGTCGACCCAGATCGAGACGCCGCGGCCGTTGCCCTGCGCGTCGAAGTTACGGCCGGCATCGATCTTCGAGCCGTCGGCGACGTTGGCGAGCGTGATGCTGCCGCCATGCGCTGTGAGATCGCCATAGACCGTAAGCTGACCAAAGGCGTTCAACGTGATGCTCTGGTTCGGATCGACGCTGATTGAGGCTCCCTCGCCGACCACGATCGCGCCGCCGCCGATATTGGCGCCGTTGAACCTCGTGGACTGCGAGCGTAGCGTGAGGCTGGCGCCGGCTCGCTGAGTCAGCCTGCTGCTCGCCGGATTTTCCATGAACAGCGGCGGCGTCCAAAGCGACATCGCCGATGACGGATCGCTGCCGGATGGCGCGGCGAAGCTGCCGGAGCCGATCTGGTAGACCGGCATCGCGGGGGCGACGACAGTGTTGCTGGTGACCAGAACACCCCGCCCGCCATTGATGTCGTAATTGGTGAAACCTGCGGTGAAGAAGGCGGAACTGAGCGCTGGCGCTGGTTCGATCTCAACGGTCTGCGATAGCAACGTGCCGGCCGGAATCATCGCGCCAACCGCATAGGTCTTGGACGTCGCCAACACCGAGCCGGCGGCGTAAATCACTTGGTAGGGGGTGATGGAGATGCCGTTCGGGAAAACGCTCGACGGGATCACGGTGCCCGCTGGAATACGACCCGTGCCGCTCCAGCCGGTAATGACCGTCCCGGCCGGGACCACGGTGCCCGAGCCCCAGAACTGCAACCAGCCGTTACCGTCCCGGCTCTGGAGAGAGTCCATGCCCTGCGGCACAGTCCAATCCGCGCCCGTGGGGCCCCTCGGCACCGCACTCATCGTGACGTCGACCGGGATCGGCACGTCGTATGCCACCGCGGTGTAATTCTCGATCAGCGTGAACGGCAGCGGCGTGCCCGCCGGAATCGTCAGCGCCTGTTTAAGCGTGAGCGCGACCGGCGCCGGCGTCCCCGCGGCGAGCGTGCCGCCGGCAAGCTCGGCATTGTCGCCGATCACGATATTGCCCGGCGATGAGATCGTCAGCGTTCCACCACCATTGACGCCATAGGCGCGGATGGCGCCGTCGAGCACGAGTGTGCCGTCGCCTGAACCAGCATTCTGCTGCCCGTCGGCCGCCTTGATGGTGACATTGCCGCCCTTGCCGCCCTGGGTCTTGCCGCTGGCGAGGATCGCACCGCCCGAGGAAACATCGATCGTGCTACCTTGGGCGAGCGTGACGTTCTGCGTCGAATCGAAGGTGACATTGCCGCCGTTCAGGAAGCCGAGATTGGCCAGACTGTTCGGCTCGGTTAGGCCGTTGATCCACACACCGCGGGTATCGATGGTCGCGCCGGAGGCGAGCGTCAGTTGCGCGCCGCCATCGGCGTTGGTCAGCGCACTGCTCCCGGTCGAGGTGCTCAGGATATTGCTGACGATGACATTGCCGGAATGTGCGATGATATCGGCATTGATGTTGACCAGAGGCGCAACAAGACGGACCTGTGCGCCATTGGCAAAATTCAGCGGTGCATCGACGGCGATCTTGTTGCTGCTGGCGATGGTGAGCCCGCCGAGGTTGAAGCCATTGAGCGCCGGGGCGTTGAACCAGGCCGTGTTGACGCGATCACCCGGCAGCACTGTCGTCGCATCGAGCCCCGATGCAATTCCTGCCACACTGCCGAACTTCACATCGGCCGGCTGCGCCCCGTCGAGGCCGTAGGCACCGTATTGCCCCAGCGCCAGCGAGCCCGCGAGCGGCACGGTATTCTCGGTGAGCTTGTAGCCATCGGTGATGCCTGCCGTGCGGGCATTGGTCTGGCGTTGGCCGGTGATGACATTGGCGATAATGTCGGCCTCGAACACCGATGTCGGCGTCGACAGATTGAGCCGGCCGGCATCGCGGCCGACGGTATAGCCGGCCTCATAGCGCCAGGTCGACGACCGCGCCAGCGGCGATGTCCAGACCTCGGTGAGCTGATCGGAGATCTTGCCCTGGATATTATGCGTGCGCACGAAGCCACCCGCAGTGGCGACGAAGGTCATGTCGGCCGGCGCATTGTCGAAGCTGTAGATCCGGCCGTCGGTGCCGATCAGCTTGCTGGAATAGATCCTGCCGCCGGCATAGTTCACCGAACCGCCGGAGATGTCGAAGTGCGCGCCCTGCTGTGCCACCACTTCCGGCGCCGCCAGCGTGATGCTGCCGCCGAGCGCCGCCCATTCGCCGATGCTATGCGCGGTATTGGCGAGGTAACCGCCGAGTTCGAGCAACCCGCCTTTGGTGTAGTAGCGATCGCCGGCATAACCACCGGTGCCGGCGGGCACCAGCACGAGATCGCGGATATCGATCCAGACATTCTTGTTGAGCAGCGCGCCGCTGTCGCGATTCCCGGGCGAGTCCCGGAGCTCGTTGCCCTGGATATTGACCAGCACCTGATTGGCCGACATCGGCAGCGTGACGCCCTGCACGCCGGAGACGTCGATGCTGGCGCCGGTCTCGGCGAACACCCGCTTGCCGGCGGCAACCACGACCTGGCCGCCCTGCGCCATGGTCAGGGAGTTGTTCGTGAAGTTGACCAGCCCGCCGGTGACGATCTCGATGCGGGACTGGTCCTGCCGATCGGCCAGCACCGACAGGTTGTTGAACTGGCCGGTCGCCAGCACATTGGGCCCGGAAGATGCAATCAGCGCGTCGCGCTGGCTATTGAGCGCGGTGTCGGCGCTGTCGAGATCCGGCAGGATGGCGCTGACACTGTTGCCGGTCAGCGTGACGCTCCCGGTCGCATCATTCGCGGCGTTCAGCAGGTGGATGGTGCCGCGCTGGTTGACCGAGGTGGTGGAGAGCAGCACCCCGTCCTGGGTCACGGCGCGTCCGGCGAGCGTGATGTCGCCCTGCTGCGAGAGCACGACCCCGGTGTTGGTCACGGCGCCGCTCGCACTGCTTGCGTAAAACACCGGCGCGATCTCGCTGCCGCGGGTGGTCGATGCTTGGTTGGCGTCGGTGCCGAAGCCCTTGCGCAGGATGAAGTCGTCGCCGGCAGCCAGCACGGCCTGCCCCTTCGGGGTGGTGATGCTGCCGGCATTGACGACTTCGCTGCCCATCATCAGCACAAAGCCGCCGCCGGAGGTGACCGAGGTCGGCGCCGCCGTCGTGATCACCGCGCCGGCCTCGACCACCACCTTGCCGCCGGCCGCGGTGAAGCTCGGCACATAGGTCCTGCCGGCCAGCGCCGAGTAGATGCCGTTGCTGAGGAATTGGCTGTCGGTAATCTGCGCCGTCGCGGCGATCAATGATCCGACATTGATCTGGCTGCTGCCGCCGAAAATGATGCCACTTGGGTTGATGACATAGACCTGGCCATCGGCCTTGATGGTGCCGAGGATCTGGCTCGGCGCGGTCGCCGCATTGACGCGGTTGAGCGCCACCCAGCTGGCATCGCCCTGCTGATCAAAGGTCAGCGTGGTGCGGGCACCGACATTGAACGACTGCCAGTTCAGGATCGCCAGTCGCGCGGTCTGCCGGATGCCGACCTGGGTCTGGCCCGCGCTATCGACACTCTGTGTCGGCGCATTGGCGCCGTTCCATCCGGCCGGCACGTTCGGCAGCAGGCCACCGGCGCCGAGGCCGTTCGGCACCGCGACCGGCGCCGTCGTCGAGACCTGACGCGCCGCCGCGGCCGCTCGCGCTGCCGCCTGCATGTCCTGGATCGTTTTCGTCGCCCTCACCAGCGAGCCCTGCGTCTGCTTCGCTATCGCGGCCGCCTGTTGCGCCGCCAGCGACGCCGCGTCCGACGCAAAGTTCGGCGCTGACACCACCGGGCCGGACCCGTTCAGCGAACGAGCATAGGCACCCTCACCAATCATCAGCGACAATGCGATCACACTCGCCCCGGCCAGAAGCGCTGTGTGGCGGGTGCTATGGGACTTGGACGAACGACGAATGCGCATTGGACACTTTCTCACTAGACACACCGACGAGCCTCAAGCTGCCGGTCTGCCGCGAAATTTTCTCTCGACCGCCTAACGACGTTTTGGAACCGAGAGGTGCGCAACGATCCAGTATGCATTTTTTTAGAAAGTCGGTCCGGGGTGAATAAACGTCTCCGCAAAACCCGCCGCACTGTAGGTGCGAGTGGCCCTTGTCGCTTCCGGTTAACTGATGACGATGACCGCGCCCGGCAGCTTTGTCACACGAGCGCCAAACGCGGCCTCCAGTTGCGCCACCACCGTTTCCAGCCGGTCCAGCTTGAAACGCGCCGTGAAGCGGCGCTGGCCGAGACTTTCATTCATGAGGAAGATGCGCCCCGACCGATAGCGATTAACTTCCTCAATCACATGCGATAGCGGCTCATCCCGAAAGTAGAGTTCTCCATCTCGCCATCCGGTGACGACAGCGGCCTCGACCGAGACCAGTGGTCCGATTTTGTCTGCAGCGTAGGCGATCTGCTGATTTTGTCGCAGGGTCGTTGCACGCCCATGCCGGGTCACTTCAACCACGCCCTCAAGGCAGGTGACCGACACATTCGAGCCGTCACATCGAACACTGAAACTGGCCGCGTCCGCGGTTGCCCGTCCATTGCCCGCCATCACCGCAACGGCCTTGGCGCGTGTCGAGACAGCCGCCTCGCCCACGATCAATTCGATACGATCGGTGCCGGCGGGATCGGCGACCAGATTCAGGCTTGTTCGCGTATTCATCTCGACCGAGCCGCTATCGGCGAGAGCGATCCGTCGTTGCTCGCCAGCAGCCGTGCGATAATCCGCAGCCAACTCCGTGACGGACGGCCATAGACCGAGCGGTGGGCGGACCGCCACGAACGCGGCTCCAGCCGCCGATGCCGCCAGCGCTCCGCCGAGAAACGCCCTTCGCCCCATCGCCTGTCCGGCCAAAGTCCGCGGCGCGAACGCAACAGCCCCTCGCCCGGGCGACTGCTGGCGCACCGCATTTTCCAGCGCCGGCCCGAACGAGCGCCATCGCCCGCTCGCCTGTGCAAAAGCTTCCGCGTGCAAAGAACTGCGCGCGCACCAAGTCTTCAGGTCCTTCAGATCGGCTTGGGTCGCGTCGCCCGAGGTCAGGCGCAAAACCCAATTCCATGCATCCTGCCTCAACATGTCGCTGTCGCCCTGCCCGTCGTCAGATCGCGTCATCCGCCAAAACCATTCATCTTGCCGCACCTAATCTGACAATATTCGCATCACCTGCGGCTCTTTCCGGCACGACCTTTTTATGACGATTCTGAATCGCCATCAGCGCAATCATAAGCTGGATTATTTTCGAGACGCGCTTCGAGGTGGGCAATGGCCCGTTTCAGCTCGTAAAGCACGGTGCGCCTGGAAATTCCCAGTTGGTCAGCAATGGCTTGATGCGTCAGCCCTCGCAATCGCGACGCGACCAGAATGGCTTGCGTCCGGCCGGGAAGTTCGGCGATCGCTTTCTCCGCCGTTTTGAGATCGAGCTTTGCCTCTACACTCTGTGCTGGCCCCGGAGCAGGATCGGCGATGTCCAGGGCTGCATCGATCTCCGAACGTTTGGCCTTGCGGCGCTCGGCACGTCGTCGATCCTTCGCAATATTGGCGGCAATCCTCATCAGGAATGCGGGCTGACTCTGCACGGAACCCGCATCGCCAGGACGGTGCAAGTGCAACCAGGTCTCATGCAGCGTCTCGTTTGCAATGTCCTCGGACCCGAATTGCCGGGTCAAGCGTCTCCTGAAGTCTTCATAGCGAAGGGTCAGCAAGTCCCGCAATGCCGCCCACGTCGTTTCTGTCATAGGCCGACAGACCCTTACTCATTCAACCATGACCGGAGCAAAACGACGACGGATGAACGCATTTTTGCGCGCGTCACGTGCGCCCGCGCGACGTTCGTCTGGAGCGGCGGCCAAATTCCAAAAACCGCGGGTCGAATATCACCCTTATGTGACAGATCGACTAAGCGGCAAAAAACTATCCCTGACAATCACCGGTCTCGCCCGGCACGCGCGCGCCGATGCTCAGGACGAACGGTTGAAGGCTGTTCGGCGGTGGCGCCATCCCTATTGGCACGCCGCTCAACACCGCAATCAGCGCACGGTCCCGCCCGGTATCGCCGGTCGAGCCGATCAGGGACGCCCGCTGAATGGCACCCGTCTCGGCTATCCACAACTCGATCGCCACGCGATAGGCGCCGGGGCGCGTGCGCTCAGTCCGACACAGCGCGTCGACGACGCCGCTCTGTAGCGCGGTGATGAATTGCAGTCCCGGCCGGGCGGCTGGCGTCGCGCGGGCGGCCTGGCTTCGAGGGATCGACACAATGACGAAAGCATCCACATCCGTGCGACGCGCCACCAGCCCCGTACCGGAAAGAAGTTCAAGCAGTGCCGCTTCCGGAGTGAGCTGGCCCTTGACCTGTCTGGCGGTCAGACCTGCCGTCAGAGCCGTCTCATAGAAAACCTGTGTGCCGCTGGAGCGGATGTAGGCATTCAATGCAGCGTCAAGTGGTTGCGCAACGATGTCATAGGCACGCAGCGACGCCAAAGTCTCACTGGCCGTAGATCCGCTCGCCGCCAGGAGCATGGTGAATATGAATGTCGAAATGCAAAGACCCGCGCGGCAGGCAATCCTTGTCAAACTCGATTTCGCATATCGGCTCATTGATAAATTCGCCCGCGCAGAGGCCGCGTATAAAGCCACGCTTATCGAGCGTCAAATCTCAATTTGCTTGAATAGGGCTCGGAACGCTCGTTGCCAGTACCGAATTAGCGGGATAGCGCGTCAGCGCACCACAACCCCAGATAGGCCAGAGCCTCTCTTCGCAAAGAAAACGATCAGTCTCAAATGACCGGGCCACGGACAGCGACCGAGGCTGAGGTCACTCGCGGATTCCATCTCAGTTCGGGCTCTTGCCAGTGGTCGATGCGTTGGCAGACTGGCTCGTCGGGGCCTGGCTCTGTGGCTGGTCCACCCTCACCTGTTCACCTTCGGAGATCGTCTCCGGAGGATTGTTGATGACGCGGTCGGATATGGAAAGACCGGCAAGGATCTCAACGCTATCGCCGAAATCACGACCGAGGTTCACATTCTTGATTGCGACTTTGTTGTTAACGTCAACGGTAGCAACCTTCGTACCCGCGTTGCTGATGACCAGCGCCGTAGATGGTATCTGAACCAGATTGGCTGAGGTCGGAATCTGGAAGTGAACGGTACAGTAGCTACCGCCGTAGAACTTTCCATCCGTATTGTCGGCCTGAAGCTCGACCTGCATTGTATGCGAATTGGCTCCGAATGACTGAGAAATGTGGGTCAGCGTCGCCTTAAACATTTGCCCAGGATACTGCGGGAGTTCGAAGGTCGCCGTCACACCTGGTTTAAGGTCCGCCGAGAATGCCTGTGGCACCTGAACATAAATGCGGACGCGATGCAGATCGGAGACCTCGAACAAGGGTTGGCCGGAACCACCCGAGCTGATCAGCATGCCAAGTTCGACGTTTCGCGCGGTAACGACACCGTCGAATGGAGCGGTCAACGTCTTGAACGATTGCGTCGCTTCAAGTTGACGGACGTTCGCCTCATTTGCCGCGACCACTGCCGCCTTGGCTTTGGCATCTGCATTGGTCTGATCAGCCATTTGCTGTGCGACGACCTGCTTCTCGACCAGAACATTATTGCGGTTCGCGGTGAGATTGGCGATCTGCAAGCTCGCCTTGACGCTGGCGAGATTAGCCTTGGCTTGACTCAGTTGTTGATCGAGGTCAGGCGCATCGATGGAAGCCAGCACCTGCCCGGCCCTCACCGGAGTTCCGATGTCATGATCCCAGCTTCGCACATATCCATTTACGCGCGCGAATATCGCAGCCTTATTTAGTGGCTGTATGCTGCCCGGCAGGGTCAAGGACTGGGTAGGCTTAACCGAAATCTGGCCTGCGAGCGCAACGGTAGGCACCGATTGCTGATCGGTCCAGATGGCCACCTCCTGCTTGCTCTGCGCACGGGTCATCAGCCCGTAGCCGACGATGGCACAGCCGATCAGAACAGCGGCACTTGCAGATATCAGAAACTTGCGGCGTCCCGACGATCCGGGTGTTTCGGCAGACATTTCCTGAGGCTCCGCTTAATGCGATGACGAGGCGACGGCCTCGTTCAAATGAGTTGCTCGACGATCACGGCTATGCACGAGGTCGAAGATGGTCGGCACGAGGAACAAGGTTGCGCAGGTCGCGAATACGAGCCCCCCGATCACAGCTCGTCCCAGCGGCATATTCTGCCCCGGCTCGATGGCCATCGGCATCATTCCGATGACCATGGCCGATGCTGTCATCAGGACCGGACGAAAGCGCGATGCGCCCGCTTCGAACGCCGCTTCGAGCGCGCCCGCTCCTTCTGCCATCTTCTCTCTGGCGAAACTGATGACGAGAATACTGTTGGCCGTCGCGACGCCCATGCACATGATCGCTCCGGTCAGGGCCGGAACCGACAATGTCGTTCCGGAAGCGAAAAGCATCCAGACAATGCCTGCCAGTGCGGTTGGGAGCGCCGTGACGATAACGAACGGATCGATCCACGACTGAAAATTTACGACGATCAGCAGGTAGATCAGGACGACCGCCGCGGCGAGACCGATGTAGAGTTCGTTGTAGGCACTGGTCATGGTGCTGACCTGCCCCCGCAGCGTCGTCGTCGCGCCCTTCGGCATGTCTTTTGTTGTCGCGTCGATGGTCTTCTGAATGTCGACGGCAACGGCACCGAGATCACGTCCCTGCGGCGTCGCATAAATGTCGATCGTCGGCTGAACGTTGTAATGCGTCACAACGGCGTTGCTCCGGCTGCGCTGGATCTCGGCGAGACCGCCAAGCAACTGGGCACTCGATCCCGACGCCGTCGATATCGGCAGATTCTTCAGGCCGGCCATCGTGTCGATGTCGCGCTGCGGGGTCTGGATCGAAACCGGATAGTTGACGCCGTTAGCAGGATTCAACCAATATGTCGGCGCCGATTGCGTGCTTCCGGACAAGGTCGTGAGCATCGCGGTCGCGACGTCCTTCTCCGACAATCCGACGAGCGACGTCATGGACCGATCGACGTTGACGTTCAAAGTCGGCTGTTCGAACGCCTGCTGAATGCGTGCATCGGCAACGCCCGGGATTGTCCTGATTTTTGCCAGCAGCGAATTGGCATATTGGCGATTGGACTGCAGGTTTTGTCCCGCGATCTGGACGTCGATCGGTGCGGGCACGCCGAAATTCAGCACCTGACTGACCATATCCGCAGGCAGGAATGCGAACGTGGTTCCCGGAAACTGACGCGGCAACTGTTCGCGCATTGTCCTGATGTAGTCGTCCGTGGGTCCGTGGTTTGGCTTCAGACTGATCAGGATATCCGCGTCGCCCGGCCCGATCGTGCCTGAATTGTTATAGGCCATGTTGATGCCGCTCACCGACAAGCCGATATTGCTGACAACGCCACCGATCTGATCCGCCGGGATGATCTTGCCCTGAATTGCCGCCGAGATGCGATCCGTCAGCGCGGTCGTCTGTTCGAGGCGGGTACCGGTCGGCGCGCGGACATGCATCTTGATCTGCCCGCTATCGACGGAAGGGAAGAAATCTTGGCCAAGGAATGGAGCAAGGCCGAACGACGCCAGACTGAAGACCAGGAACCCGGCGATAACTTTCACACGATTGGCAAGACAGGCCCGGAGAAGTTCCCGGTAAGAATCCCGCACGCGCTCGAACCTGCGTTCGAAAGCCCGCTGCGCCCGCACAAACGGATTCCGGGAGGGCGGCAATGCCTCGCTCCCGCCATGCGCAATGTGCTGATCGCTGAGGAGGTAATTTGCGAGGGTTGGGACGAGCGTCCGCGACAGGATGTAGGAAGCCGCCAGAGCCAGGATAACGGCCTCCGCGAGCGGACGGAAGAGATAACCGGCGACGCCTGACAGGCCGAACATCGGCACAAACGCGATGCAAATGCACAGCAACGACACGGTCGCGGGAACGACGATCTGCCGTGCACCATCCATAATCGCAGGCTCAATCTCCTTCCCCTGCTCGAGGTGCCAATTGATGTTCTCGATGGTCACCGTCGCATCGTCCACGAGGATGCCAACCGCAAGGGCCAGACCGCCAAGGGTCATGACGTTGATCGTCTCCCCGAGCAGAGATAACCCGGTCAGAGCGGCCAGAATGGCGAGCGGAATGGAGAGAGTGATGATGAGCGTCGAACGCCAGCTCCCAAGGAAGAGCAGGATCATCATCCCTGTCAGAACCGCGGCGATCACACCTTCCCGCACCACGCTCGACACCGCATCGGTAACGAACACCGACTGGTCGCCGACGGCGGTCAGCTTGAGGCTGGACGGCAGGGTCTGAGCCACATGAGGCAACAGCCCCTTGATGCCGTTGATGATGTTCAATGTGGACGCAGTTCCGGACTTCATAATCGTCAGGAGAACGGCGCTGGCGCCGTTGACGTGAACGGAATTGATCTGCGGTGGGCTGCCGTCATGAACATACGCCACGTCGCGCATATAGATCACCGCACCGTTCACGGTCTTGACGGGAAGACTGTTGAACGCGTCGATCGTGGCGGGAGAACCGTTCAGATTGACGGTGTATTCACTGTTCCCGATCTTTTCCGTACCGACCGGCGTGATCAAATTCTGTAGCGAAAGCGCGTTGATAACGTCATTTGCCGAGATTCCATACTGGTGCAGAGCCTGCTGGTTTAGATCGGCCTGGACCTGTCGCACCTTTCCGCCGAACGGCAGTGGTAACGCTGCGCCCGGCACGGGCGCGAGCGCTGGGCGGATGAAATTGAGTGCCGAGTCATAGATCTGGGTGTCCGACATCTGCGGACTGGACAGCGCCAGCTGAAGGATCGGAACGCTCGACGCGTTGAAGCTGACAATGAGTGGCGGTGTGATACCAGCGGGCATCTGTTTCAGGACCGTCTGCGACATGCCGTTTACCTGCGCCAGAGCAGCGTTGATATTGACGGTCGGCTGGAAGAAGATCTTGATGATGCCGTAGTTGACGATGGACTGAGACTCGATGTGCTCGATATCGTTCACGCTGTTCGGCAATGAGCGTTCGTAGAAGGTCACAATACGCCCCGCCATGTCGTCTGCGGGTAACCCCGTATAGCTGAAGACGACGCTGATCACCGGGATATTGATATTCGGAAAGACATCGGTCGGAGTCCGCAATGCGGACGTGACGCCGAAGATCATGATGAGGATCGCCATCACGATGAACGTATACGGCCTCTGAAGCGCGAGGCGAACAATCCCGATCATTGGTCTTCTCCGAAGCAGGCAGTTGCGTTCCGTCGATCATCTGTCTGCCGTGACTTAGCTGATCCTTCGCGTCGCCCAAACGTGATCGTCGGAATGAGACACAATGAATCACCGTGCAAACGCCCGTATCAATGCTCAAGATGGGGTTGCGGTCCGCATTCTGAAAATGCATTGTATTCATGCAGACATGCTCAATGTGAATGGAGCTCCGTATGGCAAAGGTCGCCGCGCCTCGCCTCTCGGCCATCGACCTCAATCTTCTCCTCGTCTACGACGCCATCATGCGAGAAAGATCGGTGACCAAGGCCGGACGCCAGCTCGGTCTCAGTCAGCCCGCCATGAGCCACGCCCTCGCCCGGCTCCGACATATGCTGAAGGACGAACTCTTCGTCCGGAGTCCAAATGGCATGGAGCCGACGCCACGCGCGGAGCAGTTGTCTGGTCCTATCCGCTCCGCCCTGGACGGGTTCCGTGAAGCATTGCAACCGGAACAGTTCGATCCTGCAGAGGCGAAATCAACCTTCACCATCGCGGTCGATAATTACGCGGCGATCGTACTCGTCCCAAAAATCGTTTCGGCCATTTCCCAGGCCGCACCAATGGTCAGGCTCGACTTCCGGCCAAGCGGAACGATCGATGTTCTGGACCATCTCGATCGAAACGAACTCCAGCTTTCCATTGGGTCTTTCGAGGCTCCGGGTGAGCGGTTTTCGCGTCGATTGATCGCCGAGGATCGCTTCGTCGCGGTACTCCGAAAGCGGCATCCAGCAGCACGATCACGCGAGATGGACCCGCAAGCGCTCTCGACGCTCCCTTTCTTGCAAATATCTTCTGCAAAATTCGGAACCGAGTCGGATGGCTTTGAGAACGGAGCGCGTTCTGCAAAACGGATCCCGGAGGTACGGGCACCGTTCCTGTCTGCAGCGGCAATCCTCGAGGGATCGGATCTAGTCTCGATTCTACCGCTCAAGGTCGCGCAGGCCTTGGTGAAAACCCATGAGCTCTGCTTCCGACCGTTATCGCGACCACCACGACCGGCGCAGACCGCCATGACATGGCTGCGAAGACTGGACAATCAACCAGCCCATGGATGGCTACGGTCAACTATCCATCACGCGCTATCTACGAAATGACATAACAACTGACGGCGTAGAGCAGTTCTCCGGCATTCCCGTTTCACAAATTCTCTGCCTGCATGTCGATATGAATACAATGCATTTGATGCATGTCCTGATTGCGCCTATTTCGGCTATGGGGCGGACACGAACGAGAGAATGCAATCATGAACACCACCAGTACATACGCATCAGCGAAGTCCCATACGAAGCGGTTCACACGTAAACTCGTTCTGCTTACAACGGCAGCCCTGTTAGTGAGCGGAGCCGGTGCCCACGCACAAGGCGATCACCACAGGAACGCACATCCGCACGCTATGTCGTCATACGCGCGGCTGCAGGCTCACGATTCTGTCGCGGCGACTCGTAACGTCACTCCAGCGTCTATGGCTCCGGAAAACGGTGACCAAAACACCAGCGGTCGCGGTTTCGAGAGGATGGACGACCCGTCGGCGGAAGGCCGGACCGGCGGGGGCTAATTCTTTCACGGAGCCTTGGATGGAGATGTCCCGGCCCTCGGGTCCGGACATCTCCACTGCCTTCGCAGCTGGAGCGCTTCCCTAGTGATCACCATCTGGACACATAGCTGGTCGACCGGCGTCGCCGCGTTCTTTGCTTCGCTTGTCGAATTCGTAGAAGCCTTGACCATCGTCCTTGCGGTCGGAACGGTCCGTGGATGGAGAAGCGCGCTGATGGGTGCAGGAAGCGCCCTGGCGCTCCAGTTGGCCATCGTGCTGGCGCTCGGTCCAGCGTTGACGCGCATCCCCATCCATATGGTTCAGCTCGCCTTCGGCACGCTCTTGCTTCTGTTCGGCATGAGATGGTTACGAAAGGCGATTCTGCGCTACGCCGGTGCGATCCCCTTGCATGACGAGGCGGCGACCTTCGAGAAGGAAACGCAGTCGCTACGACTTCTTGGGAAACATGCAGCGGGATGGGATGCAGTCGCGATCGGCACCGCCTTCAAGATTACGATGCTGGAGGGGCTTGAGGTCATCTTCATCGTGATCGCATTCGGCGCCGGAGGACCCTGTCTCCTGATCCCGGCCAGCGTTGGAGCCGTTGCTGCCCTTCTCCTCGTCATTGCGCTCGGTCTCGTTATTCACAAGCCGCTATCTGCCGTGCCGGAAAATACGCTGAAGTTCGTGGTCGGAATTCTGATCTCCGCCTTCAGCGCTTTCTGGGTCGGCGAGGGCCTGGGACTTGCATGGCCTGGAAATGACTGGTCGATCCTCGGTCTCACGCTCGGATTCATGGTCTTCGGTCTTGTGGCCATCCCCATATGCAAAGCCTGTTTGAGCGCCCGTAACCTGCCAGCCACGAAGGTCACCTCATGAACTTGATCAAAGCGATCCTGAAGGGAATCCTTGGCTTGTTCGTCGATGACGGTAGCTTCGCCGTGCTTATCGTGGCCTGGATCGCCGCGACATGGTTGCTGTCGTTCAAGGTCCTGCAGACCCCGGAATGGGGAACCCTCCTCCTGTTCGCGGGTCTCGTCGTCATCCTGATCGGAAGCACGGCTTGTCGCTGCGGCGACAGCACCACACCGCCATATTTATCATAGACGCGCTTCGGTGGCGTATCGATCACCGTCGTCCTGGAGCCACGGCCGGCATTGATGTCGCCTTCGGCTGCCCCTGCGAGAAGGTTGCCGCCGAACGTGGGCCTGATGCGCGACAGACCAGGCAGGATGCTGCCCTTGGAATACAGCTGGATATTGCCCTGGCTTGCACACACGCCAGGAAACCGGGAATATCCCGCCCAATTCAGAAATGCCCCAGGGAGCCACCACCAATGAAGTTCGATGACGTCATCCTCGGTCGCCGCAGCATTCGCGGTTACAAGCCCGATCCGGTCCCCCAGAAGCTGATCGAGGAAGTCATCGCGCTTGCGATGCGCGCGCCGTCGTCGATGAACACCCAGCCGTGGAATTTCACCGTCGTCACCGGCGAGCCGCTCAACCGGATTCGCGCCGGCAATACCGAGCGGATGATCGCGGGCATCCCGCAGTCGCGCGAGTTTCGCACCGGACAGGCTTTTGCGGGTCATCACCGCGACCGGCAGGTCGGCGTCGCCAAGCAATTGTTTTCGGCCATGGGGATAGCCCGCGACGACAAGGAGATGCGGCAGGACTGGGTCCTGCGCGGCTTCCGCCAGTTCGACGCGCCGGTCTGCGTGATCGTCACCTATGACCGCGTGCTGGACGGCAGCGACGATACGCCCTTCGATTGCGGTGCCGTGGCGACCGCGCTGGTCAATGCCGCCTGGTCGCGCGGGCTCGGCGCCGTGATCAACAGCCAGGGCATCATGCAGTCGCCGGTCGTGCGCGAACATGCCGGCATTGCCGACGATCAGGTCATCATGAAAAGCATTGCGCTCGGATGGCCGGATGACAGCTTTCCCGCCAATGCAGTGGTGTCCGAACGCAAGTCGGTCGAGGAAGCCACGCGGTTCGTCGGCTTCGAATGAGCGATCATAGCGAGCGATGAAACTCTACGCTCCATCCGACACCGTCTGGACCGCGCAACAGGACGAGGAGTTGCGGCGGCAACTGGCGGCCGGGCGCGGCATCAACGAGATCGCGCTGCGCCTGAAGCGATCGCCACTCGCCATCAGAACCCGTGTGAAGAAACTCGGCATCCGCGCTGGTCAAATGAAGTAGCAACGCGCCATCCGCCCTGCAGGATACGCGCTGGCGCGGAACGGAACTGTATGACGTGCGATACCATTCGCCTCTTTCGATCATCATGAGCTACCGTCAAAAACCCCGCCAAATGGCGGGGTTTTCTGTATTACCAGCGATGGCACAGGGAGCCCTGATTTTCCGGGAACTTTTCATTTCAACACAGATTTAATCCGCAGTTCGATCATCGTCACGATGGAGGATTGAACTATGCGTGGGGCCTGGACCCCATCGGTCGTGCCGAACGGCGACGATCAAAATGTGTACTTGGTCGTGGACGGCCGGCAGGGTGGTTGTGTTTGGCGGGAGGCCGAGGTTGGGAAAACAGACCTCGATACCGTCATCGCCGATTTCTTTTCAGGGCGATATTCCGACCCTGACCGCGTGGTCGCTTTCAATCTTGCCGAATGCTGGACGAAGGACGTGTCAGCAGATATTGCCCGCTATATTCGACAGCGGGCCGCAGCCACCTGCGAGGATCTGCCCCCCGGGGTGAAAGACTTCATCGACCGCTACGCCGAACGCGAACGCAGATCGATCGTCAGGCCGGCATGATGGTGTCTGGCTCTCGCCAGGTTGATCGCTTCGTGCTGCGATGGGTCCGTGCCATGCGCGCAGCGCGGTTGACGTCCCTTCCTTTCCCGCGCATCCACCGCCTAACGAATAAACAGGGGGCGGAGGATTGCTTTACCTCATCTGGGCACTGCCAGCGCTGGCGGTCATCGGCGCCATCGCCAGCGGGCGCGCCGGCACACTCCCCGCCTCGCTGATCGGCCTTGCCGCCGCGCTTGTGGTTGCGCTGGCAACCGCGCCCCAGTTCTTCTCGATCGCCGAGGCCGGAACGGCGCTGCTGCGCGGCGCATGGATCGGCTGGATCGTGGTGCCCTATATCCTCGGCGGATTGCTGTTCTGGCAGATGGCGATCCGCACCGGCGGTGCGGCCATGCCCGTCGAGACGTTATTGCCGGATGCGCAGGCGCGGCGTCGTCTGCTGTTCACCGCCTGCTATCTGATCGGGCCCTTCGCGGAATCCGCCACGGGCTTCGGCATCGGCATCATGGGGACGATGGTGCTGATCCGCCGCCTTGGCCTGAAGCCGATCGAACTCCTCGCCTTCTCGCTCATCAGCCAGACCATGATCGTGTGGGGCGCCATGGGCAGCGGCGCGGTGGTCGGCGCGGCCTTCGCGCGCACGGATCCGACGGCGCTGGCGCTGCACACCAGCTACATCTACCTCGTATTCAACATCCTGTGGCTGCCGATCTACTGGCGCATGGCGGAGCGTGCCGGCATCACGGCCGACTGGCGCGAGCGCGCCAGCGAAGCGGTCTGGCTGGTCGGCAGTCTCGGCCTCGCCATCGTTGCGACGGCGTTTCTCGGGCCGGAGCCCGCAATGCTGGCGGCGTTCGGGCCTGCCATCGTGTTGCGCTATCTGATCGACGAGAAGCCGGACCGCGCGGCGATCGCCACCGCTGCGCGGCGCATGCTGCCGTTCACGCTGCTGATCGGCTGGCTCGCGCTGACACGCCTCGTTCCGCCGCTCAACCAGTTCCTGCAGACCGTTTGGAGCATCCAGCCGTTTGCCGGCGTGCCCATATGGGCACCGCTATTTCACGCGGGCACCTGGCTGGTGGCAGCGGCGGTGTTGACGGCCCTCCTGCGCGGTCACCGGCAAGCCTTCCCCGTCGAGATCGCAGCGGCGTGGAAGACCGGCCGGCTCGCGGTGCTCACCGTGATCGTGTTCTCGATGATGGCCGAACTGCTGTCGCGCTCGGGGATCGCCGGCGGCCTCGCCCGCGGCATGTATGATACGTTCGGGGTCTGGTCGGTGACGGTGACGCCGATGATCTCGGCGGTGTTCGGCGCGTTGGCCAATAGCGGCAATGCCGCCAACGGCCTGTTCATGCCGTCGCAACTCAGCCTCGCCACCGAAGCCAGCCTCGACGTCGCCGCCGTCGTCGCGCTCCAGCATGCCGCAGCCCTGTCGCTCAACATGGTCTCGCCGGTGCGGATGTCGATCGTCTGCAATCTCGCGGGAACGCCCGGCCATGAACGCGACGCCTATCGCGCCATGCTGCCCTTCGTCGTGGTCATCGTCGCGGTGCTGCTCGCGATCTCCGTTCTGATCGCCACCAGGCTCATTTGAGGTTCGGGATCGATCCCACCTTGAACTTGCTGTAGGCCTCGCTCGTGCAGATGATCACATGCTCGGCGCAGCCGTTGGTCCGATGCGGGTCGCAGCGATTTTCATAATCCGGCGATGTCATCATCTCCACGAAGGCTGCAACGGAGGGATAATATACCAGCGCCAGATAGTCCCATTGCTGGTGATCGGGTTCACCGAGCGCAACGGCCTTCGCGTCGCCGGTCCACAGCAAGGTGCCGCCGCGTGCCTTGATCATCGGCACGGTCAGCGCGCTGTAGCGCAGATAGGCGTCCCAGCCCGATCCGTCGCCGTCCAGCGAGCGCTCGCGAAATCGCATCAGGTTGACCATGACGACCGGCCCCTGATGTTCCAGCTCCTTCAGTCCCTCGATATTCAAGAGATCGACAGCCATGCACGACTCCTGTTTCAGCAAGCAGTGGGCAGATAAGCGGAGACCGGTTACGCCTCGGGATCGACATCGTCCAGGAACGTCGCTGTGGGACAGTATCTGCTGGCGCGCCTATTGCCGGCTTACATGCTTTGCCGGCACCCTGCCCGCATTCCATTGGCCGTCGATTGCGCGCTCGATCTGCGCAGCCAGTTGCAGCAGCAAGCCGTCATTGGCCTGACGCGCCTGCGCCTGGATGCCGAGCGGCAAGCCGTTTGCCTGGGCCGCCAGCGGCAATGAGATGCCGGGGGTGCCGCACAGATTGGCGAGCGGCGTATAGGCGAAATTCTGCCACAGATTGGCGAACCAGTCGTGCACCGAAGGATTGGTGCTGGTGGTGAGATATTCCGATGTGCCCACCTTCGGCGTCGGCTTTGCCGTAATCGGCGTCAGGATGATGTCGAAGCGCTCGAAGAAGGCGCCGAAGGCGCGCGACGTGGTGTTGAATACCGCCTGCATCGCGGCTCGTTCGGTGTAGGAGGTCTGCAGCCCGGTTTCCCAGATCTTGATGTTGATGGGCTCCAGGAGTTCGAGCGTCGGCTTGTCCAACCCGAGCCGCGCCAGATGGCCTGCGATGACCTGCGCGAAATTGCTGATGTAGCAGGTGGTCTGCGCGGCGAACGCAGCCCGGAAATCGACCTCCGGCAATGCCCATTCGACGTGATGTCCGAGCCCTTCGAGCAGCCGGCCGACACGCTCCAGTTCGGCGACGAAATGCGGCGGCGCGCGGTAGTCGCCCCATTCGTGCGACAGCGCGATGCGCAGACGGCCGGGATCGCGCTTGATCAGATCGCTAGTGGGTTCTGCGGGCGACCAGAACGGCATGAATTCGCCGGGTGCGCCGCCGCGGCAATTGTCCACGAAGGCTGCGGTGTCGCGCACGCTGCGGCTGACGCAGCCCTGGATCGAGACCAGACCGGAGAGATCCGACAGCGCGGGCGCCAGCGAATAGACGCCGCGCGAGACCTTCAGGCCGATCAGGCCGTTCACACCTGCGGGAATACGGATCGAACCACCGCCATCGGTGGCATGGGAGATCGGCAGCACACCGGCCGCGACCATCGCCGCCGAGCCGGCGGAGGAGCCGCAGGTGGTGTAATCGGTGTCCCAGGGATTGCGGGTGACATAGAGCTTGTTCTCGGCAGAACTGCAGACGCCGAATTCCGGCGTGGTGCTGCGGCCGATGATGTTGAGCCCGGCGCCCCGGATCTTGCCGGTCAGGAAGCTGTCCTGCACGGGGCGATGCCCCTGCATGATCATGGAGCCGAATTCCTGCAGCCGTCCCTTCAGGGTCGGCCCGAGATCCTTCATCAGATAGGGCACGCCGGCAAAAATGCCGTCGGGATTCATGCCGTCCTTCAAGGGATCGGCGACGACGTCGTCGAACACTTCGACGACGGCATCGAGCACGGGATTGGTTTTGGCGATGCCGGCGGCGGCCTGCGTCGCCAGATCGGCCGGCGTCAGGTCGCCCTTGCGCACGCGATCGGCCAGCGCCGTCGCATCGTGTTTGGCCCATTCGTCCCAGCTCATCGCCAATGTCATGTCGCACGTCCAATTCGAGATTCGGTTGGTGCGAGCCTAGACCGGATGGTGGTTTTTTCGGAAGCCGTGGCAGGTGCCCTGAGCGCGCCGCTGACGCAGGGCAGACCAGCGTGCCCGCCACCGGCGGCCGGAAATCCTGACAGGACGTCGCCGAGCGGCACCATAGCCGGGCCGCCGACGCCCGAGTGGCGCTTCGCTCCACCCATCCCGCGACATGCTTTGGCGTCACATGCGCAACAGGTTCAGCGCGGTGCCGACGGCAGTAACAAGAGTCAGCCCAATAACGGTCGCGCGCCAAAGAAACTGCCGACGCGCGGTGCGCCGATCGTGGAACGCCAGCCAGTCGCGAACGAAACCACCCGGAATATCAAATATGACCGCCCGCTTGCCGGGATGACGGGTCTCATGGTCGGCAAACATCGTCCGCACATTCATCAGGCCCAATCGCTCAAGCTCGCAATGCCATTGCCATCCGTGCTCGCCGTTGGTCCACCGGTTCTCGAAGGGAAGCTTGTGCGGTTTCATCGCGCACCTCCATCACATCTCCTTATCCCGAGGAAGATATGGTCTCACCGGCGCCGGCAGCAGATTCTTCAACCCGCAACCGAACATTATTTGCCGGCAACGGCCGAACCGACCTACACCATTGGGCGGGCAGATGAGCCGAACCGCCGCGAACGGGCCAACGTTAGCCGCAATTCCAGACCGGACCGATCGGCGTGCGCGTCCAGCACGGGCCGAAACTGCCGCCATTGTACTGGCCGCGATAGAAGCCGGGTCGGCCGAAATAATACTTCTCGCCGTCAGACCACCGGTAATAGACCGGCGTGCGATCGATATACCAATGGCGCCGATCGCGCTTGGCCATGCGCAGGTCCGCGCGCTTCTGCATGAACAGCGGAACGCTGTTGTTCAGCGGCTGATGATAGCCCGGCAGGAAGCCATAGCCCTTCCATTGCTGCGGCTTCTTCTTCACTGGCGCCGCCAGCGCGACGGCGGAGGTGAGTGACATGACGAGAGCAATCGATAGACACATGAATCGCGACATGCGGACAGCATAGAGATCTGGCACGCGGGCGGCCATTCAAATTCAGGTGCAGGGCCCGCTGCGGAACCGGATTACCGCCCCCCGAGCCGATTGCATGACGGTCGGTGGCGGCTTTAGAGTGTTGCGAAACGGGGATTTCGCGATGATCGAATGGTTTGAAGATTTGTCGCTGGGGATGCGCTTCAAGAGCGGCACTGCGACGATTTCCGAAGACGACATCAAGGAATTCGCGGCCCGTTACGATCCGCAGCCATTTCATCTGGACGACGCCGCGGCGAAACAGACCATATTTAAGGGACTGGCGGCATCGGGATGGCACACCGCCGCGATCGCGATGTGCCTGGCCGTTCAAACACGTCCGTTCGGTCCGCATCCGCTCATCGGATTGGGTGTCGAGGATTTGCGCTGGCTGCTGCCCGTACGCCCGGGCGACGTCCTGTTCCTCGAGGGCGAGGTCGTCAGCCTGACGCCGTCCAGGAGCAAGCCCCAAGGCACCGTTCTGGTTAAATGGACTGCCTACAACCAGAACGGCGAAGCGGTCTATACGTTCACGCCGATCGGCTTCGTGCCGTGCCGCCCCAAAGCGGACTAGCTCAATCAAAACGTCGGCGGCGTGCAGGCGCTGATCACTTCGCAGGGTTTAGCGCCGACGCAGCGGAAGCGATGCGGGCGCCGGCTTTCGAAATAATAGGCATCCCCGGGATCGAGGATGCGGCGCTCGTCGTCGACGATCACTTCCAGCCGGCCCGAGACCACGATGCCGCCCTCCTCGCCGTCATGCACCAGCGGCACCCGGCCGGTGTCGCTGCCCGGCTCGTAGCGCTCCTTCAGGATCTGCAGACTGCGGCCGAACAGATTGTCGCCGACCTGACGATAGGAAATCGGCTTCTTGCCGATCTCTGTCAGTTCATCGGACCGGTAGAACGCCTTGCGGGGCCGGTCCGGTTCGATGGCAAAGAATTCGGCGAGCCCCATCGGAATGCCATCGAGGATGCGCTTGAGCGCGCCGACCGACGGGTTCATCTGGTTGGACTCGATCAGCGAAATCGTCGAATTGGTCACGCCCGCGCGCTTGGCCAGTTCGCGCTGCGACAGCTTGTGACGCCCGCGAACGAAGCGCAGCCGTTCACCCAGATCGATACTCACGCCAAATTCCTGTTGCGACTGTTTCGGATCGAGCAAATATGGCCCGGCCCATTTAATAAAATCAATGGGTTAATCAAAGCAAGAAAAGGACTTGTTGCCATGTGGCGAACATGATCCAGATGCAGAATTAGCCAAGGGAGCCGCGCCGTGACCGTTCATCAGATTCCGAACACGCTACAACTCGAATCGTTCTGGATGCCGTTCACGGCCAACCGGCAGTTCAAGGCGGCGCCGCGTATGTTCGCCTCGGCGCAGGGCATGTATTACACCACCGAAGACGGCCGCAAGGTGATCGACGGCTCGGCCGGCCTGTGGTGCACCAATGCTGGCCACGGCCGCCGCGAGATCGCCAGTGCCGTCGAGAAGCAGTTGACGACGCTCGACTTCGCCCCCGCATTCCAGATGGGCCATCCGCTGGCCTTCGAATTCGCCAATCGCCTGGCCGAGATCGCGCCCGCCGGCCTCGATCGCATCTTCTTCACCAATTCCGGCTCGGAGTCGGGCGACACCGCGCTGAAGATCGCGCTGGCCTATCACCGCGCCAACGGCCAGGCCTCGCGCACGCGCCTGATCGGCAGGGAGCGCGGCTATCACGGCGTCGGCTTCGGCGGCACCTCCGTCGGCGGCATGGTCAACAACCGACGCGCCTTCTCTTCAGCCCAACTTCCGGGCACCGATCACATCCGCCACACCCACGATCTGGCGCGCAACGCGTTCTCGAAAGACCTGCCGGAGCACGGCGTCGAACTCGCCGACGACATCGAGCGGCTGGTGGCCCTGCATGGCGCCGACACCATCGCCGCCGTCATGGTCGAACCGGTGCCCGGTTCGACCGGCGTGCTGCCGCCGCCAAAGGGTTACCTGCAGCGCCTGCGCGAACTCTGCACCAAGCACGGCATCCTGCTGATCTTCGACGAAGTCATCACCGGCTTCGGCCGCCTCGGCACGCCGTTCGCCGCCAATTATTTCGGCGTGACCCCGGACCTGATGACCACCGCGAAGGGCATCACCAACGGCACCGTGCCCTGCGGCGCCGTGTTCGCCAGCCGCAATATCTATGACGGGCTGATGACCGGGCCGGAAAGCCAGATCGAGCTGTTCCACGGCTACACCTATTCGGCGCATCCGGTCGCCTGCGCCGCGGGCATCGCCACGCTGGACATCTACAAGAACGAAGGCCTGCTCACACGCGGCGCTTCGCTGTCCGATTACTGGCGCGATGCCCTGCACGCGCTCAAGGACCTGCCCAATGTGATCGACATCCGCAATTGCGGCCTGATGGGCGCCGTCGAACTCGCGCCCCGCAAGGATGCGCCGGCCGCGCGCGGCTATGAAGTCATGGTCGACTGCTTCAACCGCGGCCTCTATCTGCGCCAGAGCGGCGATGCCTTCGCCATGTCGCCGCCCTTGATCGTCGAGAAGAACCAGATCGACGAGATCGTGTCGATCCTCTCCGACGCCATCAAGCGCGTCGCCTGAGCCGACACACGGTCTGATCCCACACGGCCCGGAGGAAGCGCCTGCTTCGTCCGGGCCGTTGTTGTTTGAGAGATTCGTTGTCAATCAGCTCGCGCTGCCATGCGCCCGCGCGCACATCCGTGTCACACGATCCGGGCTCATCGCCGGTGTCGGCGCAGCGGTATCGCTCGAACCTGTGCTGGTCGTCCATGAGAGACCGCCGAACGACGCCATGACAGGCGCTACGGCGAAACGCGACATCATCGCGACATTCACCATTGCCGGCACGTCGACGCGGGGATGGCTGACGATCGCATCCACGATCAGGCCCAATGCGGCCAATCCAAGTGTTCGCTTGCGAGATCTGATCGACGTCTTGCGGAATTGGCTCGGCATCGCGGGCTCATGGGCTTGAGGATGCGCACGCACCGGAGCAGGAGCGCGCCGACGGGGTCTATGTCGGGCGCAATTCTACAGCTCGACTGTGACTAACCGGCCGGCCACCGCGAACAACAAAGTTCGCAACCGATCACGTCACGACGAGCGGTGCGACAATTCTCATCACATTCTCACGAGGAGCTAGCGCCCCGAGAGCTACACCGCGGCCATTGCCCGCCTTGGACCACGGTGTGCAGCGATGCAGGACAAGACGCTGAGCACCACCAGCGCGAAGGCTGCGATTTCGAGCGGCGCCGGCATGCGCTGTTCCCACACAAAGCCGTAGATCAGCGCAAACAGGGTTTCGAACAGGATCATCTGCCCGACCAGCGTCAGCGGCAGCAACCGGCTCATGCGATTCCACAGCGCGTTGCCGAGGATGGATGCGAACACGGCAACACCGATCGACACCGCCGCAAACTGCGCCCAGGCCAGCCCGCTATGCGTCGCCGTGTCCATGGCGAGCGCCGCCGGAATGAGGATCAGGCTCTGCGCCCCCGTCACCACCCCTGTCAGAAGATTCCATTCATGAGCGGAGATATTGTCGAGCCGGGCCAGCGCGCGGCTGTTGCCGATCGCGAAAACCGTCCAGGAAATCAGCGCACCGATTGCGCAAAGAAGGCCGATGACCTGCTCGCGGAGAGACCCTGACGATGGCATCGCCAGCGCCTGCCATCCAATGCAGATCGCGCCGGCCGAGCACAGCATCAGCGATGGCATCAGCCGGCTCAGCGGAACGGCGCCGCTGTCCCTGCTCCCGACAATCGTCACCGCAACGGGAAGAAAGCCGATGACGAGCGACGTCATCGCAATGCCGCCTATCTGCACGGCGCTCGTCAAAAGAACGTAATAGAGCGTGTTCCCCGCAAGCGAGAGCCATGTCAGAGCAAGCCACTCGCGTCGTCCGAGCCTCACGAGCAGTGACCGCCAGCGCGAGGCAATCAAGGCCGCGGAAATCACCCCGTAAACGAAGTAGCGCGCCGCTGCCAATTGGAGCGGGCTGAATGCGTGGGCCAGTTCGGGCGCCAGAAACACCAGCCCCCACAGGGCGCCGGCGCAGGCGCCAAACAGAATACCGATCGATGTCGAATTGGCCGGAGAGCTGCTCATGTGACGATGCCGACTGAAAATTGCTTCAGCCGGGGAATATCATCGCCGCAGCGATTAAGGCGCCCTTGATTGCGGCCCAAAATGCAACAAATACTCGCGCATGGACACCAAATCGCATGCACCCCGCGCACTCGATCCGTTCGATCGGGCAATCCTTCGCATCATTCAGCGTGACAACAAGACGCCCCAGCGCGCCATCGCCGAGGCCGTTAATTTGTCGGCCGCGGCGGTGCAGCGGCGGATCGCCGCGATGGAGTTGGCCGGCGTCATCGCGTCCAACGTCGCCATCGTCGACCCTGCCTCGGTGTCACTGACGATCACGTCCATTGTGGAGGTGTTTCTGCGCGACGAGCGATCCGCGACGGTCGATGCCACAAAGGCTCTGTTCCGGAACGCCCCCGAAGTTCAGCAGTGTTACTACGTCACGGGCGGAACGAGTTTCGTCCTGATCATCGTCACCAGGGATATGCGGACCTACGAGGCCGTGACCCGTCGTCTGTTTTCGGAGAATGACTTCGTCAAGAGCTTCCGAACGCTGGTCGCGCTCGACCGCGTCAAGACCGAGCCCACGGTCATCATCGAATGATGAATGGCACGGATGGATTTCGCGCCCGCGCGCGCTTCGGCGACGCTTTTGAAAATAATCCTTGACGCCATTCCACTCCAGTATATATTCCCACGCATCCCGCTCCACTTGAGGGAGCGTTACCGGGACGC
>NZ_JBGMOE010000193.1:0-4149 GCF_041424195.1 Tardiphaga sp.
TCTGGCAGACCGACTTCACCTACCTCAAGATCACCGGCTGGGGATGGTATTATCTCTCGACCGTGCTCGATGACTTCTCGCGCTACATTGTGGCCTGGAAGCTCTGCGCCACCATGTGTGCCTCCGACGTCACGGCGACGCTCGACCAGGCGCTCGCGGTATCGGGTCTTGACCACGCCACCGTCGTGCACCGGCCAAGGCTTCTCTCGGACAATGGTTCATCCTATGTCGCAAGCGACCTGGCCGATTGGCTCGAGGACAAAGGCATGGAGCATGTGCGCGGAGCCCCGTATCACCCGCAAACCCAGGGAAAGATCGAGCGCTGGCATCAAACCCTGAAGAACCGCATTCTGCTCGACAACTACTATCTGCCCGGTGATCTCGAACGGCAGATCGACGCCTTCGTCGAGCATTATAACCATGTTCGCTATCACGAGAGCATCGGCAACCTCACCCCGGCCGACGTCTACTTCGGCAGGGCCGAGACAATCCTCGCCGAGCGGCAACGTATCAAGCGTGCCACCATCGCAAACCGCCGCTTGCAGCATCAGCTGCAGGTCGCTTAAACTCTAACCCCTGATGAGCCAGAGCCTCCCTTCTCGAATTGCCTGATCAGTCTCAAATTATCTGACGACGGACAATCCAACAAGAAAGGCTTGTGAGCCGTCCCGCGGATGAACTCACTTCAGATCAGACACTGAAACCAATGATCCCAGAGGATCCCAACCGGCTCCGTCGAAGCGAACGACTTGTGCGGAGCGCCATGGCGTCCGCTGGTCGGGCGACGTGTTGATGGTGACGCCGGGAATGAAAAGCGGAAGCTGCAAGTCCTTAAGATTTGAAGCCTGCTTCATGATGTTCTCACGGGTTAGATCGTCCCCGCATTTTTCCAGAACGTGGATTATGAGTTGAGCAGTCGAGTATCCGAGGCCATTCATGGTGTCGGTGACCGATTCGTTAGGCGCCCACTCCTTCATGAAGGAAACAAAGTCCTGAACTCCCTTATCGTTCGCCCACACGGGATCGTCGACGCTTTTCAGCCAAATCGATGTCACGACTCCGGTCGATGCTTCGATGCCGGCTGGCTTCAATGTGGATGAAATCTGCGCTCCCGCGGTCAGCACGATGTGAAGGGGCTTCCAGCCGATCTCATGAGCTTTACGGATAGCCTGAGCTACAAATTTAGGAGTCGACGCATTGAAGAAGGTGTCGGCTCCGCTTGCCTTCAGAGAGACAATCGCAGAATCGACTGTCGGCTCCGTCAGCTCGTACGGAATTTCCTTCACGATCATCGTCGCAGCTTTTTCGCCCAACTGCTCTTTCAGTGCCGCGACGTATCCACGGCCGTAGTCATCATTCTGATAAAGAATGCCGAGCTTCGCATTCGGCTTGTTTTGAAGAAGGTAACGGCCGTAGATTCTGCCTTCTACCGCCTGAGACGCATAAAAAATCGTCGTCCACGGCAAGCTTTTCGCATCGTCGAGTTTCGGACTGCCGGATGATATGAAGAGTTGCGGCACCTTCTTGCCATTCAAGTAACGCGACGCCGCCATGCTCGTCGGCGTTCCCATTTGCCCGACAATGGCCAAGACTTCATCTCCCTCAACCAGCCGCCGGGTTTGCTCAACTGTCTTCGGCGGACTGAAAGCATCGTCGAGAGAGATCAAATTGATCTTGCGGCCGTTGATCCCACCGCGCGCATTGATCATCGCCATATAGCCAGCCATCGTGCGGCCATATGCGCCAAACGCGGACGCCGGTCCGCTATACGGCATCGTCTGGCCAAGCTTGATTTCCTTATCCGTGACTCCGGGTCCTATTGCGGCGCGGACAGACCAGGGGCCGTCTGCACAATAAGAGCTGCGACGATGCTTAGTGTGACCTTGCGCACTGTTTTCTCCGTAATTCGCTAGATGAATTTATAATTCATTTACATGGACAATCTTATTTGACAGCCGATGTGTCAAGCCGCATTGCACGCGCCCCCTCCGTGGGAGCGAGCGCGCGGATGCATAAAACCTGCTTTGAGGTTAGTGTCTTTAGCGTTCCAGAAACGGAATCGCGGAATCGTTTACGGTAATGACCAAGTTGGGTCACTTTCCGATGTCCGAGAATTACCCCCACTTCCGCAGCTATCTCCGTCCCGTTCTTGATGAGATTCTCACGCTTAGCTGAAGATACGAGATCTGGTTATCTTTCCATAATGCGGGGAAGGTCCAGGTCATCCCTTGATGATCACGGTTTTGAGTGGCATCAAGAGTGAACATGAGCACATCCCTTTCGCCCCTGCTGGCACCCATGCTGTCGAGCGCCCTGCCAGACGCGCCATGGCACACCCACCGCGACCGCATCGCGGAGATTGCGTCATCGTTCGCAATTCTCGCCTGCACCTGCGGCAAGATCGCGCGCGACATTTCGCTGCTGATGCAGACCGACGTCGCGGAAGCATTTGAGCCTGCCGGCGAAGGCCGAGGCGGCTCATCGACCCTGCCGCACAAGCGCAACCCGGTCGCTGCCGCCACCGCGCTCGCTGCAGCGGCCATGGCGCCCAATCTCGCGGCGACGATTTTCGCGGCGCAGGTGCAGGATCACGAGCGCAGCGCCGGACCGTGGCATGCCGAATGGCCGACGTTACCGATGTTGATGCTTATTACTTCCGGGGCGCTCGCTGCCATTACCGAGATTGCCGAAGGACTTGAGGTCGATACCGCGCGCATGCGCGCTAATCTTGATTCGACGCACGGGCTGAAGCCGTGTCGATGGCGCTGGCGGAAAAGGTGGGCAAGAGCGAAGCCCACCACATCGTCGAAGCCGCAAGCCGCAAGGCCATCGAGACCAGACAGCATCTTCGCGACATTCTGGGCAAGGACGCGCGCGTAACGGCCCATCTCAATGCCGGCAAACTCGATAGCCTGTTCGAGCCGATGTCCTATCAGGGGTCATCGCAGGCGCTGATCGACCGGCTGCTTGCATCGCAAGACACATAAAAACGAGGAAAAGTCCCATGCCCATGATCGACGCCGACGGATGTCTGCTCAACGTCTCGGTCGAAGGCCGCGACGGCGGACCGACCATCATGCTGTCGAATTCGCTCGGCGCAACGATGCAAATGTGGGAGCCGCAAATGGCGGCGCTGACAACGCTATACCGCGTGGTCCGTTACGACCGCCGCGGCCACGGTAAGTCCGGCGTTCCCGCTGGCCCCTATTCGATGGAACGCTTCGGCAAGGACGTACTGGCGATTCTCGACGATCTCAACATCGAGAAAGTGCACTGGTGCGGATTGTCGATGGGCGCCATGGTCGGGCAATGGCTCGGGGCCAACGCGCCGGATCGGGTCGAGAAACTGATCCTCGCCAACACGGCTTGCTATTATCCCGACCCGACCAACTGGCTGAATCGTATCAAGGCGGTCAATGAAGGCCGCATTGCATCCATCGCCGATACCGTGATCGCCGCGTGGCTCACGGCGGATTTCCGTGAGCGTGAACCGCAAATCGTAGCCCGCCTGAAAGCTATGCTGATCGCCACCCCGCAGCAGGGTTACATCGCCTGCTGCGAAGCCTTGAGCAAACTCGATCAGCGCGATTTCCTCCCGCGCATCAAGGCCCAAACCCTGGTGATCGCCGGACAGCACGACGCGGCAACGCCGGTGGAAGCAAGTGTCTTCATTCGCGGCCATATTCCGAATGCAAGCATGACCCTGCTCGATGCGGCGCATATCTCGAATATCGAGCAACCGCACAACTTCACCGAGGCCGTGGTCGGCTTCCTAACCCAACGCTGAGAACAATCCGATGGACGACGATCTACACCGCGACAAAGGCACCGCGCAACGGCGCAAGGTACTCGGCAATGCCTGGGTCGATAAATCCACCGCAGGCAAAACCGCATTCAATGCCGAATTTCTCGATCTCATCACCCGCTACGCATGGAGCGAAATCTGGACCCGGCCGCATTTCGACGAACGTACGCGCCGCGTGCTGGTGATCGGCACCATGCTGGCACTGGGGCAATGGGACGAATTTCGGATGCATGTGCGCGCGGCGCTTACTGAAGGCGGCTTCGCGCCTGACGATATCAAGGAAATCCTGTGTCAATCGGCGTTCAAATTTGACCCCGGATCGGCGTCCAATTTTGACCCCTTTG
>NZ_JBGMOE010000194.1:0-37538 GCF_041424195.1 Tardiphaga sp.
CGTGGGGTAGCGCAGGTGACGGCGCACCACGTCGACGAATTGCGTGTCGCGTTTGGCCGCCCATACCGCGGCGGCATGCCCGATCGCCCAAAGCAGGACTCCAGGGATCCACAGCCGCAGGCCGAGGCCGATCGCGGCGGCCAGCGTGCCATTGGCGATGGCGACGGTGCGCGGCGCGCCGCCCAAAAGGATCGGATCACTCAACGAGCGATGCACGGGTGCGTAAAAACCGGCGACAGGTTCGTTGATATCAGCCATCAGATCACCGCCCCGCCGCCGAACGAGAAGAACGACAGGAAGAAGCTCGACGCGGCGAAAGCGATCGAAAGCCCGAACACGATCTGGATCAGCCGCCGGAACCCGCCCGAGGTGTCACCGAAGGCGAGCGTCAGCCCGGTGGTCACGATGATGATGACGGCGATGATCTTGGAGACCGGTCCCTCGACCGATTGCAGGATCTGATTGAGCGGTTGCTCCCACGGCATGTTGGAGCCGGCCGCGTGTGCGGGGAGTGTGCTCAAGGCGAACAGGATCGCCGTGATGGACAGACGGCTTGGCGGACGAATGAGATGGGCGATCATGACCGGTCACTTTCGGGGCTGGTTTCGGGGTTGCTTGAGACGAGGACGTAGTCGCCGCCAGGCGACAGCTCGCGGACCGCGGCCAACTCGGCGACACGGCGTTGGGAGCCACGGCCTTCGAGGACGACGATGAGATTGATGGTCTCCGCGATCAGCGTGCGCGGCACGGTGACGACTGCTTCCTGGATCAGTTGTTCGAGGCGGCGTAACGCGCCGATCGCTGAACCCGCGTGAATGGTGCCGATACCGCCGGGATGGCCGGTGCCCCAGGCTTTGAGAAGCTCCAGCGCCTCTGCGCCGCGCACTTCGCCAACGGGAATGCGGTCAGGCCGCAGCCGCAATGACGAACGCACCAGGTCGGACAGCGATGCGACGCCATCCTTGGTGCGCAATGCGACTAGGTTGGGAGCCGCGCATTGCAGTTCACGCGTGTCCTCGATCAGCACGACGCGGTCAGATGTCTTAGCGACCTCCGCGAGCAGCGCGTTGACAAGTGTGGTCTTGCCAGTGGACGTGCCGCCGGCCACCAGCACGTTGCGGTGCTTTTGAACGGCGAGGCGCAGCAGATCGGCCTGCCGCGGCTGCATGATGCCGGCCGCGACGTAGTCCTCGAGGGTGAACACCGCGACGGCCGGCTTGCGAATTGCAAACGTCGGCGCGGCGACGACCGGCGGGATCAAACCTTCGAAGCGCTCACCGGTCTCCGGCAGTTCGGCAGAGACGCGCGGCGAACCCGGATGCACTTCGGCGCCAACGTGGTGCGCGACCAGGCGCACGATGCGCTCGCCATCCGCCGGCGACAGCCGCTCGCCAGTGTCTTCCAGTCCACCCTTGAGCCGGTCGATCCAAAGCCGGCCGTCGGGGTTGAGCATCACCTCGACGACGGATGAATCCTGCAGGAAGGTGGCGATCGCCGGGCCGAGCGCCGTGCGCAGCATGCGAGCGCCACGTTGCGTGGCCTCGGTTCGATTGGATTGTATTGCCACCCCAGCCCCCACCATTTGAGACCGCCGATGGCGATCCCGTCGTGGGATAATTAGAAAAGGCATGATCGGGGGAGACGCAACAAGGATTAGGCGGAGGTCGTGGCCTGGCGTATGAGGACAGGTGATCGGCGGGATGGCGCGTGTGAAAGCCGATCTCGGCGACAAAGCCCGACATAGGAAGGATATCGAACCGAAATCCGTGCAGCTTCACGATCGCTGAAGCGAGGGTGAGGCCGAGCCCCAGTCCGCGGGTGTTCCGGCTCCGATCGGACCGGTAGAACCGCTGCACGAGCAGATCGCGCTCGCTATCGGGAACACCGGGTCCGGTGTCGCTGATCCGCAGCGCATTCCTGCCTTCCGCAGCGATCAGGCGAAGATCAATCTGACCGCCTTCGGGCGTGAACTTGACGGCATTGTCGACGAGTTTCGTGATGGCTCGAACAGAAGGTCCCTGTCGCCACGCACCACGACGTCAGCGGCGGCATGGATGTTCAGCGTCAACCGCTTTTCCTCGGCGAAGGGCTCATAGAGTTCGCCGACCTCGCGCACCAGCTCGCCGACAGCGACATTGTCGAAAGCTTCGAGCCTCCCGGTCTGTTCGATTTCACGAATGCGTAAAAGCGCGGTGACGACGGAGATCGCGAGATCAACGCCTGCGATGGCGCGGTCGACGGCGCTCCGCAGATCGTCCACCGTCGTTGCGTTGCTGCGCGCGCGCCCAAGGCCAATCCTGACCCGCGCAAGCGGCGTACGCAGATCATGCGCGATGTCATCGCCGATCCCGGCCAGGTTCTCGACGAGTTCCTGGATCTCGCCGAGCATGCCGTTGACGCTATGGGCAAGCTTGTCGAGCGGCTCCCCGGTATCGCGCGTCGGCAAGCGCTGCTTAAGGTCGCCGGCGACAATTTTCTCAAGACGGAGATTCATCTCTTTGACCCGCTGGTGCGCTCTTGCGCCGAAGACGAGAGCAGCCACCAGGCCGAGGATGAACGCCGGTATCAGTCCGTAGATCAGGCCGCTTTTAACGACGTCGGCCGTCTCTTCATTGTAGCTCGTACTCCAGGCGACCACGACCACATTGCCGTTGGGCAATCGGCGCGCCACGGCCCGGACGGATTGCGGCGCATGCGACGTGTCGTCGAGGCGCACCACCGAACCGCCTTTGGGCGGTGCATCGAGGGTTAGTTCGGATGACCAGCGTTCGATGTTTCCGGACAGGCGTTTCCCGTCGCTGTCGAACAATCCCGTGGGCTTCACCCGGCGAGGATCCTGTCGAATGCGCTCGTCGTAACCGTCGAGGTTTCCCTGGCGCGCCTGCGCCAAGATGGCGTCGGCCTCCTGCATCACGAAGACGTCGAGGCGTCCGGCCAGCTCACGGCTGGTCTGAAGAAAGGTGACCCCGAAACTGACGAGGATGGTCAGCGCGATCGCGCCGAAGAGCGCGAGCGTGTAGCGGAAGGTCGTCTGGCGTGTCCACTCAAGCAGGCGCACGGAGTATGAATCCTTCGCCGCGGACACTGTAGATCATCGGGGTTTCCCCTGGACCATCGACCTTCCGACGGAGCCGGCCCATATGGACGTCGACGAGATTTGAATCGGGAACGAACTTGTATTTCCAGACCTCCTCGAACAGCATCGCCCGCGTCAGCAGCTCGCAGCGCCGCATCATATATTCCAGCAGCCGAAACTCGCGCGGAAGAAGTTCGATCTCCCTGTCGGCACGACTGGCCGTGCGCTCCATAAGATCGAGCTCCAGCGGACCGATGCGCAAAACGCTCGCCGCCGAATCCGCCGGCCGGCGCAGCAGCGCCTCGATCCGCGCGATGAGTTCGGGGATCGCAAATGGCTTGGTCAGATAGTCGTCTCCGCCTGCGCGCAAACCGCGTACCCGGTCGGTTACAGCGCCAAGGGCGCTCAGAACCAGGACCGGCGTGCGAATCTGCTCGTTGCGAAGGGTATCGATGACGGCAAGGCCGTCCATTCCAGGCAGCATGCGATCGACGATCAGCACATCCGCGTCGCCGGTCCTTGCCCAATGAAGTCCTTCGACGCCATTGTCCAACCAATCCACAGCATAGCCACGATCGCAGCTCAGCGCTGATTTCGTGTGCGGTATCGATATCGTCTTCGATAAGAAGAACCTTCGCCATGACTGCTCTCTGTCGTCCAGTGGGGGCGCCCCCTAATGGCTCGATATCCTCTGTATAGTGGACCTTATTTTGAGAATCCTGATGCATTGCACTACTAGCCTTGTGTGGTGATCCAACATTCTGTCATGAAGGTAGCCACGCGAGGCGTTCGAGCAATTAAATTCCTTTTTAAGCACTGATCGGCCCGGCAGAGGGCCCGGGCTGAGGGATTCCTGTCAGCAGCGGGCCCTTCCAGTTCGTTATTCGTTCATTTGGCGATAGCCTGGGCGGGCAGCTTCCGTTGTTCCCGGATCGCCGCCAACGGCAGCGTTGCTGACCCGCGGGCAGCGCGCCGCTCTCCCATCGCTCACACCATATCCCAATTCCCCGCCCCGCCCGCTCAACCGTGCGCGCCGTGCAGCGCCCTGTCGATGCAGTCGATCATGACGTCGCCATCAAAAGGCTTTTTGAGAAAGCCGATAGCGCCACAGCGTTGCGCGCGCTCACGAATACGCTCCTCGGGAAACGCGGTGATGAAGATGATCGGCAGGCGGCGACCTGTTTGCAGCAGGCGGGTCTGCAGCTCAATCCCGCTCATTCCCGGCATCTGGACATCGGCGATCAGACATTGTGCGGCAAGCGCTTCCGACGAATCCAGAAACTCCTCTGCCGAAGCAAAGGTCATTGTGCTCATGCCGAGCGATCGGACGAGACTAGCGGTCGCAACGCGCACCGATTCATCATCGTCAACGATCGCAATCTTTACTTCCTTCGACACGATGCTCATTCCTGTTGCCGTCCACCCTGCGGGTTCAAAAACCGTTCAAGGGCGGTTCTGCTATCCGCCAGTCATACTACGGATAGCGCCAGATTTAACTTATACGGTCGTTTAGGCCGCCTATCTCAGTTGGTTGACCGAGCCCAGCTCGATCGATGCTCGGACCAGGTCAGCGACCGATTTGGTTCCCAGTTTTCGCATCAGGTTGCTTCTGTGAATCTTCACGGTGATTTCGCTGAGGCCCATTTCATCGGCGATCTGCTTGTTCAGCAGGCCTTTGACCACGAACGGCATCACGTCCTTCTCGCGGGGCGTCAGCGTCTCATAGGCTGCTACCAGATCCGCAGCGGACTGTTCGGAGGCCCACCGCTGGCGGCCGGCCTCGATCGCCGCATAAACGGCATCCAGCATGTCCTGGTCCCGGAACGGCTTGGTGAGGAAGTCCACTGCGCCGGCCTTCATCGCCCGCACCGTCATCGGCACATCGCCGTGGCCCGTCATGAAGATGATCGGCAGCGCGACGCTCATCTTCGCGAGCTGGTTCTGAAAATCGAGGCCGTTGACGCCGGGAAGGCGAATGTCGAGGACCAGACAGCCGGGCGCATGGACGTGCTCGGATTGAAGAAACTCGGCGGCCGAGCCGAAGAGCACGACCGGCAGGCCCACAGATCGGAAGAGGCTGGCCAGGGCTGCGCGCATCTCGTTGTCGTCGTCGATGACCAGAACGACGCCGCCCTCCATCGCTGCGTTGTGGCCAGAACCTGAGGACGTCATGCGAACGCATCCTCGCCGACCGGCAAGATGATCATGAAGCAGGTGCCTTCGCCGGTCGTTGACGACGCGGAGATTCTCCCGCCATGCGCCTCGACGATCGACCGACATATCGACAGTCCCATGCCCATACCTTCGGCCTTGGTCGTGAAGAATGGCTTGAACAGGCTTGCGATGGTGTCTTCGTCGATGCCCGGCCCCCTATCCCGGACCTCAAGGATGAGCGCTGGTTCGCCCAGTTCGAGCGCGCCGGAACGCCCCACGATCGACAGGACGCGCGGCCGGTCGTCGACATTCGACATCGCCTGCGCGGCATTGACGATGAGGTTGATCATGACCTGTTGCAGTTGGATCTTGTCGGCGATCACCGCCGGCGGAGCTCGCCAGTCGACGTTCAGCACCACACGGTGCCTGTGCAACTCCCGTTGGACGAGGGGCAGTATGTCATCGACAAGCTCTTCGACCGTCAATGTACCGCGCTTCGTCATGCCCTTGCGCGCCAATGCACGCAGACGATCGACGACATCGCTTGCGCGCCGGCCATTGTTGACGATGCGCTCGACCGAGCCCTTCACCTCGTCAAGATCGGGGTCCTGTCGGCCAAGCCAGCGCAAGGCGGCCTGGCCGTTCGTGACAATGGCGGCTAGCGGCTGGTTCACTTCATGCGCAATGGAGGCGGTAAGTTCGCCTAAGGTGGCAACGCGCGCGAAGTGCGAGAGCTCGGCTCGGGCTTCATTAAGATCATCCTCGGCCCGGCGCTTGTCCTCGATGTCGGTGTTAATACCATACCAGCGAAGGATTTTGCCTTGGTCGTCCTTCATCGGCGCGGCGCGCACGAGAAGCCAGCGATAGGAGCCGCCCGCCGTGCGGACACGGCACGTCGCTTCGAAAGGCGATCCGGTCGAAAGCGCGTATCGCCAGTCTCGCTCGGCCGCCCCGAGATCATCGGGGTGCACTCCCGATCCGTTCTGGCTATCGGATTCGACCACCTTGAGGCCGGCGTCGGCTCCGTTGTACTGGATAAACGCCATCGAGCTTTCGTCGGGTGAAACGCTCCACACCATTCCCGGAATGGTCTCGATCGCTTCGCGAAGTTCGCGCTCGGCCGCGCGGATCTTGGCGTCGGCCGCCTTGCGCTTCGTGATGTCGTTGTAGGTTTTCATGATCGCGAGCGGACGGCCCGTCTCGTCGTGTTGCAGCAGCCAGCGACTGTCGAGAATAAGCTGCGTTCCATCACGGGCCGTGTGGATGATCTCGCCGCGCCATTGGCCGGTTCGTTCAGTCTCCTGAATGATGTCCGGACGTGGCGTCGTGTACTGCGTCTTCAACAGCGCCTCGGCCTTCTGGCCCAACGCGTGCGCGCGCTCCCATCCGTAGAGTTCCTCGGCGCCTGCATTCCAGTAGGTGATGACGTCGTCCATATCGCAGATGAAGATCGCGTCTTGGGCGAGATCGAGAAGCGTGGCCTTCTCCCGCAGGGCAAGAGCCGCTTGCTGGCTCTTGACGGTGAGAAAGGCGGTGATGGCGATGGCGCAGATGCACACCAGCGTGCGCACGAAGATTTCGTCAAACGTCCCGTAGACGATGAAGTGACTGAGGAGCGCCAGACCAGAGCAGATCAGCGCGACGGCGATCACGCCCCGACGAGTGAACACTGAACCGGCCAGCATCACCAGTGCCGCGTACAATACAGAAATGGATATATTAAAGGGAGTGAAAGTGTCTGCCAGAAATATAGCTACTATCCCGGCCACAATTGTAGCAATATGAAGTCTATATGTCGATCGTGTCTCCGTCATTGACCGGGTCAACATGAAACTGACGCCTCGAATTTTGCGTACATGGCATCCCCGTGCTTGAGACGTCCGTGTAGAATGGATCACGGTTTCACCATAACCGATTTCCGACCAAGATGAAGAGACCCCATCTTCGCGCAAAAGAGGCGCCCTTGACGCGGTGGAAGGGCGGCTGACACGCAGAGATTTTTGTTCTGCCATTAAAGCGACTTTTATGGGATCGATCGGCAGAAACCGGACAGTGGATGCTGCGCCACCCGCATTTCACCGGTTAGTCGTTCAACGGCTGTCGGCACCCCCGATATGGCTCGGCGACAAAGCCTCTCGAATCGGCATGATGGCCGGGACCGCGGCGCTGCGTCTTTCTCAACAGCATGCGATTTTGCGCGAGTGCACGGCGGCTTCTTGAAGCACGCAGCCGATGTTGGTCGACGGCCGCGTAATCCGCGGCCATGGCCATCCATGATCGTGCAGCGAGACAAAAGATGCGGCGGAGCGAAAAGACGATTTCCTCGGTTCGTCGTCTAACCGCCCCACGATAGCCGCCTCAAGCGGCGCCCCGGCAAGGAGATGGCCATGACCACGATCGCTTCCCCGACGAACCGACATTCGCTCGAAACGGGCGCGCACGAAATTCGGCACCATCGCGGCTGGTTCATTGTGCTCGGCGTGATCTTCATTGTCGGCGGGATGGTCGCGGCGAACAATCTGTTGGCGGCGACGTTCGTCTCCATCCTTACATCGGCGGAGCAATGCTGGTGGCGGGCCTTGTTGCGTTTGCGCAGGCCTTCATGGCCTCCGGTTGGAAATCGAGGCTCGTGCGCGCGCTGGCGTGCGTCTTCTATGCGCTGGCCGGCACCTTGGTGATTTCCGATTCGCTGCTGGCCTCTCTCACCTTCTCCATGATGGTGGGCGTACTGCTCTGCGCGGCCGGCGTTCTGCGCGTCGCCTCTGCGATCCAGGAGCGGAGCGGCAAGGGTCGAGGCTGGGCGGCCGCAGCCGGTGTCTTCACCGTCTTTGTCGGCATTCTCACCATCGCGGGCTGGCCCGGCATCAGCCTCTGGCTGCTTGGTGCAATGCTCACCATCGATCTCGTCTTCGAGGGCGCCGGTCTGCTCAGCTTGGGCATAGGCCTTGGCATCCGAAACAGACGTTGATCGCAGCGCCAAAACAAAGGAAGAAAGCAAATGAAAATCGGAATTATCGGCGCAGGCTCAGTAGCTGCTGCCGTCGCCAGGTCACTCGTACAGCCGGGCGGCCTTAATCCGGACATCGTCATCATCGACCGCACCGACGACAAGGCGCATGGCCTGGCCGAAGACATGTCGTCCGCCGCGGCCTTGCTTTCCGGCGCGACCTGCCGGTCGGGCGACTACGCTGCGCTCGATGAAGCCAGCTTGGTCATCGTCACGGCCGGAGTGAACGAGAAGAAGGGCGGCGCCACGGACCGGAATGATCCCGAAGGCCGTCGCAAGCTGATACCCGCCAATGCCAAGGTTATGGCCGAGGTCACGCCTGCGATCGCCGCTGTGGCGCCCGGTGCGGTCATTCTCGTTGTCACCGATCCGCCCGATCCCCTTGCCGAGGTCGTGCGTGCGCTTGCGCCCGACAATCCCGTCGTCTCAACGGGCACGATGATCGATTCCCTGCGCTTCCGCCTCAACATCGCACGCGAACTCGGCATTCGCATGCAGGACGTCCAAGCGCAGATCATCGGCGAGCATGGCAATTCGGGCGTCTTCGTGTGGTCGTCGGCCACGGTGGCGGGCGCGCTTGTCCTTGACCTCCTCGAGCAGCGATCCGGTGACACGCAGGCGATCCGCACGCGCATCGAGTCTGCGGTGAAGTTCGGCAACATCGCCGTTATCGACGCCATCGGCGCCAGCCAGCACGGCATTGGCTCGGTCGTCGGCCGTATTGCCGAACACATTGTCGGCAACTCCCGGGCGGTGTTGCCGGTGGCGAGCCATGTCGAGCAATTCGGTACGACGATCAGCTTGCCGTCCATCATTGGGCGATTGGGTGTGACGCGGACGTTCCTGCCTCAGCTCAGCGACGAGGAACGGCAGGCGCTCGATCAAAGTGCGCAAATCCTCCGAAAGGCCGCTGAACAGGCGCTTGGTGCGTACGACTAGATTGCAGCGCCGCCTTCGGCGCAAGCCAGCAAAGCGCATGATATTACGGTGCACGTGCTGACAGAAATACGAGGTAGACCCATGTCACGGAATATTGCTGAACTCATCATAGAGACATTAGAACCGAGCGCCTTGCGAAGACTTCCGCAACATCTCCGCGCAATTTGTGAACGGCGGGAAAGACGATTTGGCTGGGATCCTCGTCATCGAGCTGCTGTATCCGCTCACCCAGGTCCGTTTCAACAAGATCGATGCCATTCTCCACGAGGAAGGGACGCATCCTCGTCTCTTCCGTGAGCATGGACTTGGATTTGATCAGCGATCGCGCACTGTGATCACGCGGGATGCTGAGGACGGTTCGATTATGCTCTCCGGCGTCTGCTGCCCAGTGAACATGAACGCTATTTGCCTTTGCCTGTGCCTCGAATTGCTCGAGATACTCACCCAGATGGCTGAGCGCGTGCGATTTGATGGCTGATGCGAGTTCGCGCAGTTCCTCCCATTCCTCGATATGATGCATCTGGCTGTCGCGCTTCTGGCGAAGATCCCAAAGCCGCTTGTCGTGTCCGCTCTGGTGCCGGGGGCAGCAATGAAGCGAGCCGCTGCTTCATTTTGATCGACCGGCCGCGAACCGTGCACATGCGCGTCTCGCGGCTGAGGCTCGTGCGGAATGGCTGGACCAGTCGGCTGCGGAAGAGCCGATACAGCGATCCGCAATTGCTGGGGATCGAGGGGCGGCTTCATGCTGCATCTCCATTGCACCTGAGCGATATGGAGGAATTTGAGGGGCAGCCCGTCACGCTTGGCGCATCCCTTCTGATGAAGCATGCAGGAGCTGTCGGACGAGACGACATATTCGGCTCCGGCGCGCACATGATCATGCACCTTGTCATGTCCCATCTTTGCTGAAACCGCCGGCTCAAAGACGCAGAACGTGCCGCCGAACCCGCAGCATTCGTCTGGCCGCGAGAGCGACACAAGTTCCAGGCTTTCGACTTTTGCCAACAGGTCGCGCGGTTTGGAAAGGGCGGCGCAGTTCTGACATCGCGGTATGGCCGATGCCGCGGAGGGCGTTGCAGTTGTCGCGATAGCTCACCTTGTGAGGAAACCTGGCCCAGGGAAAGGCGTCCACCTTGAGCACGTCATGCAGGAACTCCACCAGCTCGTAGGTTCGTGACCGAACATGCGTGACGGCACTGGTCTGCTCGACCGCAGTCAAATTTCCGCACCTGGTGAGCGCAGCTTCCAGAGGGCACGACGATATAGTCGAAATCGGCGAAATTCCTGACGAACAACTCTTCAGTGGCCATCGCTTCAGCATGGCACCCGCTGTTCACCATTGGCTGTCCGCAGCACGTCTGATCGAATGGATACTCGACATGCAGGCCAAAGCGTTCGAGCAATTCCAGCGCTGCGACACCGGCGTCCAGCTCAAAGGCATCCATGTAGCACGGCACGAACAGCGCTACGCGGCAATCTCCGGGCGCCTTTTCTGAGATCGTAACATTCATGGTCCACCTCTGCTTCGAAGATCAATTCCTTGTGCAATTCTGAGAACCGCGCGGCAAACGCGCGAGGCGGAAACTGAGCTGACCTGTCTTATGCCACGCCACTGTCAGCACTCTTTCGCCGAATACTTGCTGCGAAGCGGCGACGGACGCCCTTAAATTTGCATTTAAGTTCTAAAGTCGTGTTCAGGAGCGACTGAAGAGACTTTATGCGGTACGCAGCAAAGCCGATCGCGGGATGACGGTGCTGATGGGCGCTTCCAGTCAGGTAGCTGCGGGCAGAAAAATCATCATGGACGTTCCGGTTGGCGCCGATCGCTCGATCTCGATCTCACCGCCGACCTTCTTCACAAAACTCGCAACGCTGGCCAGTCCCAGTCCCAGTCCCAGTCCCAGTCCCAGTCCCAGTCCCAGTCCCAGTCCCGTCCCGTCCGCCTTCGCTGTAAAATAGGGTTCGAACGCGCGCGCGGCGATCTCAGGAGACATACCGTGCCCGGAGTCGCGAATATGCAGCACGACGCCTTCGTCGTCGTGCGCAATCGCTCGCGCGGCGGTCAACGCGATCGCGCCACCGTCCGGCATGGCGTCGCGGGCATTGATCACCAGATTCAGCAAAGCATGCTGCAACTCGGCCTCGACGCACCGTATCGGAGCAAGATTGTCCGCCACATGAAGGCTAAGTTTGATCGTTGGGCCAAGAATCCAGGAGAAGCAGAAAGCCGCATCGTGCAACAGCTCGGCAAGCTCGACGTCCGGGGCCGATAGCGGCTCCTGTTGCCGATCCATGAATATGCTGGCAGCCAGAACGTTGGCGTTCTCGACGCAGGAAGCTAGGCGCGCGCACATCTGGTGCGCCTCATTCGTCTGGCCTTTGGCCATGCGGATTTGCGTCAGGCGGACGCCACTCGATATGACCTGGAGGATGTTGCGCAGATCATGGACCGCCGCGCGGCGCTCGATTTCGGTGATGGCGCAATATGGAGTCGATGAAGCAGTAGTCGTCTGGAGCTCAACGCCAACGGCGCTCGCCCAGCCGGCATAAGCATGCACGGCGGCGGCTAGATCGACGTCAAGGCCGGAAGGTGAAAGCGACATTGGTTTCCCCGCAAAGTGAGTTCTGGTCAGAAGATGAATCAGCTCAGTGCGACCGTTAGGTCAGGCACTGCCGGTTGCGGCGCCAGCGCGCCGGCGGCATGCCGACAAGCTTCTTGAAGGCCGTGGTAAAATGGGCCTGCGTCTGGAAGCCGACATCGAACGCAACATCGACCAGGGATAGCGACGTCTTTGACATCAGTGCCTGAGCACGGGCGATACGGCGCTGGAGCACATAGTCGTGCGGACGCAGCCCAGTCGAGATGCGGAACTGACTTGCGAAATACATCCGGCTGAGACCGGCGATCGCGGCAAGGTCCGGAAGCAAAAGCCGCTCGCAGATATTTGCTTCGATATAGTCGGTCACGCGTTTCAATCGCCATTTCGGGAGCGCATTTGGCCCGGCGTCATCCGCCAGAGGATCCGATTCCGGCAGTTCGATACCGAACAGTTGCGCAACTGCGGCGAGCCGCTGGATGTTGTCAGGCGTCTGGGGCACTCCCTGAGGGTCGATGCCGGCAGCACGAAGCGTCCGGGCGAGGCATTCGAAGCTCAGCCCGCCCGTCTCAAAGAATTGCTGTTGCATCTCCAGGGGTGCCGACAGATCGAACGTGATATCGCTGCTGTGTTCGCGGCGGGGGTCGGGGAATTTGATGACCGTAGATGAAAATGGGTTGCTCACGGACATCGGCAAGCTGGCGAGGTCCGCAGCCGCCTTTGACGCCAACGATATGGCGCCATTGGGGAAGGTCGGACGCGCTGCGGGTTTGTTCAGCGTTGAAGTAAGTTGAAGCACCATCGGATCTCGTCCTTTTCGAACGGTTCGTTATTCGGTGCTTGCCGACTGACGCGGCGGAGAGAGGGATCGACGATCGCCCAATGTTGGGCGTCAAGATCTCATCAATAGACAGAAGACAATCGATCTGGATTTCTCTCGTCGTCGTCCATGCCGAACAAGCAACCCAAGCTTACTTCGGCGCCAAGAGCTTACTATTCTACACGCGTTTAGTGGATTACAGCCGAGAGGCTCGCAGACCTATACGGACGTATGTGGTCAGCGGCCCTGACGGGCTTTCCGGATGGTGTCTGGAAAAGCGGACCGCGTGAGAGCTGGCATTGTCAGAAACAAATCCCGGGCACTTCGTCTCAGGCATCTCGAGCCGTCGCCACGATCATTAAACGGGCTCCCATTCGACGCGAATGGTGTGCGGATCGACAAAGCAGCAGTCTCTTTCGAAATACCCGGTGGTCGCCGCAGGGATAGGTCTGGTCAGGAGCCATCCTGAAACGTCGAAGACCTGGTCCTTGAAGATGATTGTCGCCCTGTTCCTGCTTCTTGTCGCCGAACTGGCCGGAGAATTGATCCGCGAGTTCTTTGACCTAGCCATTCCAGGGCCTGTCATCGGCATGTTCCTGCTGGCGGCGGTCCTTGTGGCGCGCAACTGCAGACAGGAGACGCCGTCGATCCCATCCGGGCTCGGTCGGACCACGGATGCGCTTATCGGCCATATGGGTCTGTTGTTCGTGCCCGCGGGCGTCGGCGTCATTACCGAGGCGGGTCTCCTCGAGAAGGAGTGGCTGCCGATCCTCTTGAGCCTCGTCGGATCGACGATCCTGAGCCTCGCGGTGACCGGCCTCGTCATGCACTGGACAATCCGCTCCGTGGTCGCGCCGGACCCTTCAGGCGCCACCGACCCGGTGCTTGCACAGCCAGAGGGGAAGGGGTCATGAGCCAGTCGTTCGAACATTTGTGGCGTCCTCTCGCGACAGCGCCGCTGGTCTGGTTGGTGGTGACGCTTGGCGCCTACTTTTTGGGCCGGGCCATGCAGCGCGCCTGCAAAGGGTCAGCTCTCGTCAGCCCCGTCCTGATCGCCATCATTCTCGTGGCAACAGTCGTGTTGGCGACGGGCACGGATTACCGCACCTATTTCGCGGGCGCCCAGTTCATCAATTTCCTGCTCGGACCGGCAACGATCGCGCTTGCCATTCCGTTGGCCCGCAACATCCGCCTCGTGCGCGAGAACCTGCACAGCATCGGACTGGCGCTGTTGGCCGGGTCGGTGACGTCGATCGTCACAGGCGTCGGAATCGTCTGGTTGCTTGGCGGCTCACGAACGGTCGCTCTCTCGATCGCCCCAAAAGCGGTGACCACTCCGATCGCCATGGCGGTCTCCGAGCAAATCGGCGGCATTCCCGCCCTGACCGCGGCGTTCGCCATCATCGGCGGGATCGTCGCAGCCATGGCCGGACGGCAACTGCTCGGGCAGATGCGCATCCACGACGGCCGGGCGCACGGACTTGCCGCCGGCGTTGCCGGCAGCGGCGTGGCAGCGGCCCAGGTGAGCGTGCAAGGCAATCTGGCGGCGGCCTTTGCCGGCCTCGGGATTGCGCTGAACGGCGCGCTCACCGCGCTCATCATTCCCCTGATCATCCATCTATGGTGTTGAGGTTCACCCATGACTGATAACACTCGTCCTGACATTCGACGCCCTTCGCGACCACATGCTCACGCGCTGATCGTCTCGGTGGGCGCGACGCTGCTGGGAGCGGCGTTCGTAACCGACATCGCCTATTGGCTCACGCTCAACGGTCAGTGGGAGACCTCTTCCATATGGCTGCTGACCGGTGGCCTGATCGTCGCGTTCCTCGCAGCGCTGACCCTTCTGGCAGAAGTGCTGCTGCGACGGGTCGGCAAGATCTCCTGGCCGCGCTTTATCGCCATCGCCGTCGCCGCGCTGCTCGCGCTGGTCAACGCATTCGTCCACAGCCGGGACGGATACACCGCCGTCGTCCCGACCGGCATCGCACTGTCGTTCATCACCACGCTGATCATCATCTCGATCGGGGTGCGCGGCTGGGATCTCACCTCTTTATCGGGAACACGCCCATGATCATTCCACACTCCCGCCTCCTGTGCGCCGCCGCCTGCGCGCTGGCGCTTTCGGCCTGCAACGACGAAGGCTCCGACAAATCGCAATATGGTTCGTCGCCCGACCTGCCGGCGCCGCAGGAATATCTCATTCCTCCGATGCGCGTCGCGCCGGCGGGAAGCTGGCGCGAAGGCGAGACGCCCAAGGTCGCGGCCGGCTTGCAGGTGAGAGCGATCGCCACAGGGCTGATGCATCCGCGCTCGGTCTACACCCTGCTGAACGGCGACGTGCTCATCGTCGAGAGCAATGGCCCCAAAGCGCCGATCAATCGGCCCAAGGATTACATCATGGGTGTGGTGAAAGGTTATGCCGGCACGGGCGCGCCCGGCGGCAATCGCATCACCCTGGTTCGTTACACCGAGGGTCAGCCACCGCTCCAGACCATCTTCCTCGACAAGCCGAACTCGCCGTTCGGCGTGGCGCTGGTCGGCAACGACCTTTACGTCGCCAACACCGACGCCATTATGCGCTATCCCTATAAGACGGGTGAGACCCAGATCACTGCGCCAGGCGAAGTGCTGACGGAACTGCCGGCCGGCCCCATCAACCACCACTGGACCAAAAGCCTGGTCGCCAGTCCCGACGGGACCAAGCTCTATGTCGGCGCAGGTTCGAACAGCAACATTACCGAAAACGGCATGGCTGCCGAGGCTGGACGCGCGGCAATCTACGAAGTCGACAGAGCGACGGGCGCAAAGCGTATCTTCGCCTCTGGTCTGCGCAATCCCAACGGTCTGCAATTCGAACTGCATACCGGACAGCTCTGGGCGGTCGTCAACGAGCGCGACGAGATCGGTCCTGATCTGGTCCCGGACTACCTGACGTCAGTGCGCGATGGCGGCTTCTATGGCTGGCCCTACAGCTATTTTGGCCAGCATCTCGATCCGCGCGTCCAGCCGCAGCGGCCGGATCTTGTGGCTCGCGCGATCTCGCCCGATTACGCGCTCGGCTCGCATGTCGCCCCGCTCGGCCTCGTATTCTCCAACCCCTCAAGCTTGCCAGTTGCCTATCGCAATGGTGCCTTCGTCGGCGAGCATGGCAGCTGGGATCGCAGTCCGCTGAGCGGCTACAAGGTCGTCTACATCCCCTTCAAGGACGGCCGCCCGGACGGCAATCCTGTCGATGTCGTGACTGGCTTTCTGTCCGCTGACGAAAAGACACAAGGCCGACCCGTAGGTCTTGCGCTCGACGCAACCGGAGCACTGCTGGTCGCCGACGACGTGGGCAACACGGTCTGGCTCGTATCGGCAGGGGCAGGCGCGACACAGGCTGCGCCTAACTGAGCTTGAAACGGCTGACGGCGATTTCTGCCACGGTCATGTGGGACGCCGTCAGCCTGCAGACGCCCGGCGAACGGGTCGGATTGTAGAGGATCAGGATCGTTCCCGAGAGCTTCTCGACCTCGTCCGGCGCGAGGTAGGCGTAGGGCGAAATGACATCGAAGCACCAGGTCGCTTGCGTCGCCCGATCCTTTCGGGCTTCGATGCCTCGGCCACTGAACGGATGCAGGCCGGGTGCTTGTCCTGCTTCTGATCGATGACTTTACGGTTCACGATCCCAACCGCGAAGGTCAGTCTTTTGCGCGATATAAGACGATGCTGAGGGTTGTTCGGCCCGATGGAAAGTTGCTGATGATCGATAACGGCGGCCTGACGGGTCGAGACCTGCGGCCCGCGGGCGGTGCGCTCGGAGGCAGAAGCGCTTCTGCGACGTTGACGCTGATCGCTCCGCAGGAGCGACTACCGAGTGTCGCCACTCTTGAAAAAGCTGTGACCTGTCAGGGATGCCTGGCAGGAGCGTCGGGCGCGCCGAATGGTGCCGGTCTGGTGATGCGAATACTCGGTGATGACGCAGGCGCGTTGGTCCGCGGCATGGAAGCTGCGTTTCTTATTGCGGGCGCGGCTGCAAAAGGCGCGGAGTTGGTCCGTCGGCGCAAATGAAATGACAAAGTCGCGCGGCTGTTGCTGCGCGCCGACATGATAGGCCACCGTATTTCTTCCGACCCCGAGATACTCCGGCTTCCCGGCAGGCCACCGGCGCGGCCTTACCCTGCGACGTCGACACTTTAATCTGGCGCAGCATTCTCACAGACCTTGAATTGGCAGAAGCCAGCGAGTTTCGGCAGCCGTCGACTTGTCGGTTGTAGCAGCCGGCTTCGTCAAAGGGCGGCGTCGCCCAAACACTGAGATCATTTTTGTCTCGGTGCGTTGCGAAAATGCTCCTTGTCGCACGCGGACTGTTTATGCAGGTTTACGATGCCTCGGGTTGCATTGAACAATCCGTTGCGACGAAATTCAGCTTTCAAGCATCCTGCTAATTGATCCGAGATTTCTTGGCGAACTGGCGACGGATCATTCTCGGTGTTGCGGTTACCGACACCATCACCGCGTTTTCAACTTGGGGGTACTTACCGATGTCTGCTCTTTCTCGCTTCCCTGCCGCGGTCATGCTGTCAATGATCGCCGTGGCTCCGTTAGGTCAGGCTCAGGCGGCTGACATACCGCCAAAATACAAAGCCGCCAAAGCTGTTCCGGATTTGCCGTTTTTTCTGGTGAACGATAACCGCTTTACCTACGCTTACATCTTCAGTGGCACCAATCCCGGCGCATACAGTTTCAGGCCGGACGGCAGCATCAACGGCAAGACAGCAAAGCAGGTTGTCGCATTCACCCACTTCGACGTGTGGGCCTACGGCACCAACTTCTTCAATATCGCGGCGTTCAAATCTGGCCATAACGACCCGGCGGCACCGTGTACCGGTCCGGGGAATATCCTGGGCGTTGCTGCGGATTGCGCAGGCGCTACCGAAATTTACGGCCTGTTCCGAAGCACGATCGGCTTCAATGAGGTTTTCAATACCAAGGCATTCTCATACGGGCCTCTGCGCAATGTGTCGTTCCAGTTCGGCGCGGATGCGAACACTGAAAACACGTACCTTGCTCCTGCCAAAAAGGACATCGTCGTCGGTCTGCAGTTCGCATTCGAACTTCCTTACAAGGGTTACCTGAACGTCTCGCCCTTGTATTACAAGGAATGGAATCACAACGGATTCCTGCAGTGCGGATCGCCCACCAACGGAGGCGTCCCCGGTATTTCATGTTTGAGCGATGGCAACACCGAGTATAACGGCACCTGGGCTGTGGAAACGAACTACTACATGGATCTGGGCTTCTTGCCTGAATCAATGCAGTACTTCTCGATCAGCGGTCGCGCTGGCTGGTACGGCAAGAAGGGCGACCAGAACGCTCCGCTTCCTGCCGGTCTTGGGACCGGAACCGCGGTTGAGTTGAACGCCGAACCCATCCGTTTGACATTCGATGCCAGCAAGTTGATGTGGGGTCCGAAGTATTCCCACTTTGTCGACGTGTGGGTCGCCTATCGCTACTGGCAGAACAAGTTCGGTCTTGATCACGCGGCTTCGCCAGGTATTTGCACCGTGGCGGGTACTGGTCAGAGTACCAACACCTGTACCGAACAATCCGCTTACGCGGGTGTCACCGTGAAGTTCTGATTTCGTCTTAACCTCCGGATTGAAAGTCAATGGCGCTGCGATGACCCCCGCAGCGCCATTATTTCGTCTGCTAACGGCAGGACCCGAAGGGCTGCCGTCGGAGATGTCAGCGTCTGGTTGGCGCCCTGGCCGGGTGTGGATGATGCGCGAATCTTTTGACCCGCATTACGATTTCTCTACCTTGTATCTCTTCAGCGTCACCAAGCTCCTTTCCAATCTCACTCAACTTATCGCGAAGGTTGGTCCACAACAGCCCGGCAGGCCAATCGGACCGCGACGTGATGATCACACCAGAAAAATGCTGGCAACCTCTGCTCACAGGTCGTGACTTGCTAAAGCCGGCTGTGGTTTGCCAGCCGTTACACTGCCCATTGCAGCGGTTGCCGTCATCGAAAAGGCGGCGTTTGCGCAAATCGGACTGAGATCAATTTTGTCTCGGTGCGCTGCAAAAATGCTCCTTGTTGTGTGCGGAACGTTCCTGCAGTTTTACGGTGCCCAGGGTGCGCTAACCAGCCTGTCGCAGCAAGCAGTAGCCTACGAAAGCGCTATGCCGTTTGTCATAAGTGCGTTCTCGGCCGTCGTCGTTTTACAGAGATCCTCCGGCTGATAGCGGAGCCGGTCCACTCAAGGGAGCTATTTGATGTTTAATCACATCACGAGACGAAATTTTGCCACAGGCAGTCTTGCTGGTGCAGCCGCGCTGGCTCTCGGAAGCCGCCCGGGTCTATCCGCGGCCAAGACGAAGCTCAGCTTTCAAAGCATCTGGCTGAATGATCCGGAATTCCTCGGCTATATGCTTGCGATGGACAAGGGCTACTATGCCAAAGAAGGGCTCGAAATTAATTATTTGCCGGGCGGGCCAAATGTCGTGTCAGAAGGTTCGCTGCTGACGGGCAAAGCTGACGTCGCATTGACGCAAATGCTGACGACAGCCATCGCGGTCGTGCAAAAGGGCGCTCAGCTCAAGATCATCGGCGTGCAATACCAGAAAAGCCCGCTCGGTATTGTGAGTCTCGAATCGAGCAATATCAAGGGACCGAAGGATCTCGCCGGTAAAACGGTGGCCGTTCCGACCCTCAACACGCAGATGTTTGCAGCGTTCATCCAGCTCCATGGAATTGCCGACAAGGTCAAAGTCGTCCCATACGCATTCAATCCTGCTCTTTTGATCAACGGTGAAGTCGATGCGACCCTCGACTTCGTGACCCAGGTGCCGTTTATCGTCGAACAGAAATCGGGCAAGAAGGCGAGTTACTTCCTTTTCGACGACCACGGCCTGCCGTTGTTCATGGATCTTGTGACCGTGACCACCGACACGCTTGCGAAAAAGCGTGCTGAACTTGTGAAATTTATCCGGGCCAGCCGCGTAGGGTGGGCGGAAAATTTCAGAGATCCCTTGTTCTATCCGAAAATCTATCATGAGACGTGGTTCAAGGGTTCGGGAAGCACTGTCGAGGCTGAGGAGTTTTTCAACAGCCTTCAGCCGGATCTGATGAATCACCCGAAAGGGCTTTTCACGATCTCCGACGAGGCGATAGACGCAAATCTGGAGTCGCTGGCTAAGGTCGGGATCAAGGCGACCAAAGCGATGTTCGACACCAATCTCGTGGCAGAAGCCTGATCAGTCGCGCGCGGATGAACGGGACCTCGACATACGCGGGATATGGCAGGATCATCCTTGTGGCTGCCGCCTTCCTGTTGTGCTGGGAGTTGGCGGGCAGGGTGCCCGTCAGCGGTGTTCGTGTGTTCCCGCCCATCTCGCGGATTGCGATGGACTACCTAGTGTCCTGGGATGTCTATCTGAATCATGTCTCGGAAACGATCCGCACCGCAGGCCTTGGTCTGCTGATCGGATCGGTTGCCGCGGCTGTCGCCGCGCTTGTGTTCTGCTTCCTTCCATCCGTCGAACGACTGTTTCAGGGCGTGAACATCACGCTATTTTCCATACCGACCGTCGCGATCGGCCCGTTGCTTGTCCTCATTCTGGGCGGCAGCTGGCCACAAATCGTCCTAGCGGCGATCATGGTCTATTTCCCGACCATGGCGGCCATCCTTGTAGGGTTGCGGGACATTGACCCAAGGCATGTCGATATTGTTCGGGCTTATGGAGGCGGATCGTTCTCGGTGTTGAGGTTCGTGCGGCTGCGCAGCGCCGTGCCGGGCATCCTCGCGGGTCTTCGCGTCGCCGCATCGCTGTCTGTACTCGGCGCAATTCTCGGTGAATTTGGCTCGGGCGAGCGATGGGGCCTCGGCACTTTTCTTCTCGGCTCGCTTGGTCAGTCGAACGCCGAGCGACTCTGGGGGATCAGCATTGCCGCTGCGGCCGTGGCGTTGGCCGGATACGGGTTCTTTGCGTTGCTTGGAAAGTTGACCGCAAGTACGGTGCAGGTCACGATGGCCGCCAGCAGGGTGCCGGAACAAATGAGCTGGAGCGCCGGTCGCGGAAAACTGAGCAACATCGCCATGATCGCGGGATCGGTGGCTCTCCCGTTTGCCATATGGTCCGGCGGTCTGTGGATTCTCGGTCTCAGTTCTATCGTCGCTCCGGGCCCGCTGGATATCGTATCCTACCTGTTTGTTTCTCCTGAATCCGCGGACAATCTCGTTCGCCTGTTGTCCGCTCTCGGTCAGACCTTGCCGTTGGCGGCGCTTGGAGTGGTCCTTGGCCTGCTGGCTGCGTTTGTGCTCGCGGCCTTGTCCGTCGTTTCGCCGGGCATGCTGAAGATCGTCCTCCCGATCTCGATGGTTCTGCAAAGCACACCGCTGGTCGCGCTGACGCCGATCATCCTGCTGCTGTTGGGCCGGGACATTCTGGCATCGATGGCTATGGCGGTGATCGTCGTTTTCTTTCCCGCCTTCTTGCTGCTCGTCCATGGATTCTCGCTGGTGCCACGGGCGGCGCTGGAAACCGTCAAGGTGTACGGCGGCAGCCGATTGCAGCAACTCAGGTTGATTTCGATCCCGCACTCTCTCGACTATGTCTTTGCGGCGGCCAAGCTGGTTGCTCCTCGCGCGTTGCTCGGCGTCATGGTTGCGGAGTGGCTCCTCACGGGAACAGGAATTGGCAATTTGATGGATGTGTCACGAGGAGCGTTCGACTACGGAATGGTATGGAGTTGCGCGGTCGTCAGCATCCTTGTATCCGTGCTGGCATATCACCTGATTACCGTCACTGAGCGCCGCTTCCGATGAACAGCCGCGCCACGAACCAACTCAAGGCGAGTGAACCACAGGCATTAATCGACCATGAACATGTTAGCTAAGATCAGTAACGTCGTTGGATCCCAGGCAAGTCCTGCGAACGCCGGTCTGGTGGTGACGAACGTTAGCAAGACATTTTCGGTGACGGCCCAGTCACGTATGGAGCCGCTGCAGGCACTGAAGAATGTTGATTTGTTTTGTCCGCAAGGCTCTCTGACAGCTCTGATCGGCCCATCCGGGTGTGGAAAATCAACTCTGTTGCGCACCATCGCGGATTTGGAAACTCCTGATTCCGGAGAGATCACGATTTGCGGCGAGAGCATCAGGAAAATACTAACGCGGGGTGAACTTGGGATCGCATTCCAGGATCCGGGATTGCTGCCGTGGAGAACCGTGCGCGAAAACATCGCGCTTCCAATTCAGGTTTTGAAGCGGCCGGTCGGGGAAGCCAGTGCGCACATCAATACGCTGATCTCGCTCGTCGGCCTTGCCGGGTTTGAAAACGCGCTGCCTGCCCAGCTTTCGGGCGGAATGCGCCAGCGTGTGGCCATCGCCCGCGCGCTGGTGACCAGGCCCTCCCTTCTTTTGCTGGATGAGCCGTTCGGAGCGCTGGATCAGATTTTGCGGCGGACGATGAATCTCGAACTGCAGCGGATCTGGATGGGTGATGTCACGACGGCCGTTTTAGTGACTCACGGCATCGACGAGGCGGTTTTCCTCGCAGATCAGATTGCCGTGATGCATGGCAAACCAGGCCGCATCACAACGATCATCAATGTGCCGTTTGAACGGCCGCGCCCCGAGAGTCTGTTCTCGGCGCCGGAATTTCATCGTTTGTGCGACGAGGTCGCGCAGCATTTGCATCATTAGGGCGCGAGCGGCTGTACGACGGTCGAGCCCACGGATTCGGGGAACAGCATGACGCAAGATGTCGGCTTCATGGCGGAAGCTTTCGAGCAGGCGAAAGCCAGTATGGCCGAAGGCGGGATTCCTATCGGCGCCATATTGGTTTGTGACGGTGAAGTGATAGGCCGTGGCTTTAATCGCCGCGTCCAGCACAAGAGTGCCATTCATCATGCCGAGATGAATTGCTTCGAGAATGCTGGCCGCCTTTCGCCCTCAATCTACAGGAGATCGACGCTCTATACGACTTTGAGCCCCTGCTATATGTGCGCCGGCGCGGCGCTGCTCTTCGGCGTCAAGAAGATTGTTGTCGGAGAGAATCGGACCGCGAACATGGGCGAGCAGTTTTTGCGGGAGCGCGGCGTCGAGTTAAAGCTGCTCGATGACAGCGACTGTTACGAGCTCCTTCAGAGCTACATCAAAGCGCAACCTGAAGTCTGGAACGAGGATAACGGCGGCAACTGAGGTCATGCGATGAAGCCCGCCCCCTTTCACTACTACAGAGCAGACAGCGCTTTGGCTGCGGTGCAGGCGGCTGCTGCGCCGGACTGGAACGGAAATGCAAGGTTCTTGGCAGGCGGCCAAAGCCTCGTTCCCGCGCTTTCATTCCGCGATATTCGCCCGGCTGTCCTCGTCGACATCATGCATTGCCCTGATCTGGGCCGGCTCGATTTAGCGGATCATGGCCTTGTGGCGGGAGCTAGATGCGTTCAGTCGGAGATCGAGTGTTCGGTCGCGTCACGTGCTGTCTGTCCGCTGCTCGTCGATGCATTGCGTTGGGTAGCTCTTCCGCAGATCAGAAACTGCGGCACGGTCGTCGGGAGTCTGGCCCAAGCCAACCCGGGTGCGGAGATTCCTGTTGTCGCGATGGCGCTTAACGCGACGATCGAAATTATGGATGTTGAAGGGCGACGCGAGACGATCGATGCCGGGAAGCTGTTTGCAAATCAATCCGGTACTTTTGTCGGCCCGGCAAAGCTCCTGACCAGCGCATACTTTCGCGCGCTTCGACACAACGAGGGCTGGGGTTTTGCCGAGATACAGCTCCGGCCTGGCCATTACGCATTGGTTTGTGCGGCCACCGCGGTCGTTGTCTCAGAAGGAAGGGTCGCCGAGACCAGCATCAGCGTCGGCGGACTGAATAGCAATCCCTACCGGGCCGCGTCTGCGGAGGCATTCACGCTGGGTCGCGATATCCTCACGGATACGTGGATCACCGAAGCCGCCCGGATCGCCGTTGACGGATCGCCTTGGGCCGCTCGCGCCGATCAGCATGCATCAGCCGAATATCGCCAGGCGATGGCTATCATTGTTGTGCGCGACGCGCTGAGGTCGGCGGCGCGGCGGGCGCAATTCGCGCCACGCAAAGGGCATGGATGATGCAAGCGACGTCGAATCCAAACTGTAATCCAGACGGCGGAATACCGGTCGAGATCAACGTAAATGGAAAGCCGGTTACACAAAATGTTCAGCCGCGATTGCTTCTATCCGACTTCATTCGCGAGAACTGCGCGCTGGTAGCCACCCATGTCGGCTGCGGTGAAGGTGCTTGCGGCGCATGTACTGTGCTGATGAACGGGCGGCCGGTGCGGTCCTGCACTCTGCTCGCTGTTCAGGCGGACGGCATGTCGATCACCACGGTTGAGGGGCTAAACGCGCCGGCAGGATTGAATAGAGTTCAGGCGGCATTTCAGCATTTCCACGCGCTTCAGTGCGGATATTGCACGCCCGGTTTGCTTGCAACCGTGACGTGGATGGTCGAACAGGGCCTGCCATCGGACGATGCCACCATCATGGATCACCTGGCTGGGCATCTGTGCCGTTGCACGGGATACCAGAATATTTTGTTGGCGGTCTGTTCGCTTCTCGACGGAGGTTTCGAAGGGTCTCCGCCGTCGGAGTACCCCAAGCTTATCAGAACATCTCATGAGAACTGAGCCCGGATTCAAGCGGCAGAAGTTGGTGGGCCGGGCAATACGTCGATCGGAAGATGTCGGCTTGCTTCGTGGCGAGGGTGCATTTCTCGCCGACATAGCATTACCCGGCGCACTGGAAGCCCATTTCGTTCGGTCGACCCAACCGCATGCGATAATCACCGGCATCGACGTTTCGGTTGCGAGGTCGGCTCCCGGAGTCGTCGCCGTCCTGACCGGGCATGACATTCAATTTTCGGACGACCGGCTGCTCTGTATCGACATGCTCGAGAACACGTTGGATGTGCGCCAACGCGTTCTGCCCACTGACCGGGTGCGTTATGTCGGTGAACCGATCGCGGTGGTTGTCGCCGACAACAGGTATCGTGCGGAGGATGCGGCGGAATTGGTGCGGGTCGAATATGCCCCACTGACGGCGGTCCAGAACGTTCAGTCAGCTATTCTGGATGGAGCCGAACTGGTCTATCCGGATCTGGGATCGAACATTGTACATAGAACCCACCATTTCGACGGAGACCCGGAAAAGGCGTTCGCAGAAGCTGATGTAATCCTGTCCGAGACGTTCGATTTCCACCGGCTCTTTGCCGTGCCGCTTGAAACGAGGGGAGTCATGGCGGCGATCGCGGCTGAAGACGGCCGGCTTCTGGTGTGGTCGTCGTCGCAAATTCCGCAGATGACGCGCGGGGTGATTGCGGCCGCTCTGGGAATTCCGAAGGATATGGTGCGTGTCATCGCACCAAGATTGGGCGGAGGATTCGGCTGCAAGGAAAATATCTATCCGGAGGAACTGATAATTCCGAAAGTGGCGGTGTTGCTTCAAAAGCGACTACGCTGGCTGGAAGACAGGCGCGAACACTTCACTTCCGCCACCCACGCCCGCGAGGAGCGGGTCGCTGTCCAGGCCGCCGTGACCAACGATGGTATTATCTCTGCGATAAAGCTGCATTGCACGACCGACATCGGTGCTGCCTTCGCGATGGTTACCAATACGGTGACGACGATGATGGGCGCCATGATCCGAGGCTCTTATCGGGTTCCGAGTCTGGACGCCAGGATGTGCTCCGTCGTGACCAACAAGGTTCCCTTGAATGTGTTCCGAGGCGCCGGTCATCCACAAGGTGTGCTCGTCATGGAGCATCTGCTGGATATGGCCGCCGAGAAACTGCAGATCGATCGTGTTCACATTCGCCGCATCAATCTTGTTCAGCCCGAGGAGCTTCCACTCGATCGGAACGCGAGTGACTCGCTCGGCGCGAAACGGATTATTTATGACGAAGGCGACTATCCGACCTGCTTTGAGATGGCTGTATCCGATAGCGGCTACGAGATGTTCGAAGCAGAGCGTGCGGCTGCGCTGAAGCGGGGAAAGTATCTCGGAATTGGGTTCTCCAATCACGTCGAGCAAACCGCGGTCGGTCCGTACGAGGATGCGCGCGTTAGCCTGGATCTGAATGGTCGCATGACCGTGTTTAGTCCGGTCGTCGCTATGGGACAGGGCACGGAGATTACGCTGCGGCAGATCGCCGCCGATGAGATTGGCCTGGACATTGAGGCGATCGAAATCAAATTTGGAAATTCGGATGATCTGCCGGATGCGATCGGAGCTTTCGCCAGTCGTGGAACTGCGATCGGGGGATCTGCGGTCAGGCAAGCGACGAGAGCCCTCAAGCATGCTCTGCTTGATCGCCTGGCGGCGCAGCTCAATTGCGGACGCGAGGATCTTTATTGGAGCGAGGAAGGGATTGACGGGCCATTTCTCACGGACGGTCCTATTTCGGTCAAAACCGGTCTGGCCCGCCTCGCATCATCGTCATCCAGTGCGATCGAGGAAGCGTTCCGCGTCGAAAATATTGCGGCGACCTACTCTTATGCGTCTCATGTCGCGATCGTCGAAATCGATGTTGAAACCTGGAAGATCTCAGTGCCCCGCTACATTGTCGCGCATGATTGCGGCACCGTCATCAATCCTCTCCTGGTGGAAGGACAAATTGTGGGGGGCGTGGTGCAGGGTCTCGGCGGATTGCTGCGTGAGCATCTGCTCTATAGCAAGGACGGGCAGTTGATTCCCCGAGGTCTTATGGACTACGTCCTGCCCGGCATCAGCGACATGCCGAGGGACTTTCGCCTGCACCATTTGGAAACGCCGTCGAGCGTCGCCCAGTTCGGCGTTCGCGGCGTCGGCGAGGGCGGTGTGACGGGCTGCTATGGCGCGATAGCCACGGCCGTCAGCGATGCTCTGCGCGCCTGCAACATCCGTTCGATGGGGTCCGGTCCGTTCAAGCCTGACCGGCTATTCGCAGCAGACAAGACCGCCAGCTGATGCATGCAAATACTCAACGGAGTCGTATAATCCTACGCCTGCTTTGCAAAGGTTGGTGCGTCCGAACGATCTGCCGCCGCCGCCACGTGCCCGAAGATCGGTGTCGGTCTACTGCGTAGCGTGCGAAAAAGCACGATATTCACATGCGGGGCGTGATCCGTCTTGCCGAGGGCGCCGTGGTTGTTTTCCCTTGAATCTCGTTTCAACTTTGGAGTCTAAGATGGCGCTCGACATCCTCGTCCGGAACGTTGCACTCCGCAACATCGATGGTCTGCGCGACGTAGGCATTGCCAATGGGCGCTTCGTCAGCATCGAGATGCCTTCTGCAGCGGAGGCGGCGACATTGATGCTGGATGCCGAAGGCCGCATGGCGGTGCCCGGCTTCGTCGAACCACACATGCATCTCGACAAGGCGCTGACCATCGAGCGCGCGCCGGTTAACGTCTCTGGAACGCTCACCGAGGCGATCAAGATCATGTGGGACATCAAGCGCAACTATACAGTTGACGAAATCGCCGATCGTGCTTCGCGAGTGCTGGGGCGGGCCATTGAAAACGGTGTCTCTCATCTGCGCAGCCATGTCGACGTGGATCCGATCGGCGGAACCCGTCCGGCGGAAGGCGTGATCAAGGTCCGCGAGCGGTTTCGCGGGCTGCTCGATATCCAGATCGTCGCCTTTCCGCAGGAGGGCATCATTAAGTCGCCGGGGACGGAAGCCTTGCTGCGCGAGGTGATGAAGCTCGGTGCCGATGTGGTCGGAGGCATGCCTTTCAATGAAGCATCGCCATCAGCCAGCCGTCGGCACATCGAGGTTGTATTCGAAATTGCGAAGGAATTCGACGCGGACATCGATATGCATGTCGACGAGACCGACGATCCACAGGCGCGGACGCTGGAAGTGCTGGCCGAGTTGACGATCCGGAACGGCTGGCAGGGCCGTGTCGCCGCCAGCCACACATGTGCGCTCGCGAGTTATCCGCGCCACTATGCCGACCACGTCATCGGCAGGCTTCGCGAGGCCGACGTTAACATTATTGCTAATCCCGCCACCAATCTGATGTTGCAAGGCCGCCTCGACGATTTTCCGAAGCGCCGCGGCTTAACGCAGGTGAAGGAACTTTTGGCGGCGGGTGTCAACGTCGCCTGCGGTCAGGATTGCTGCCAGGATACCTTCTACCCGTTCGGTCAGAACGATCCGTTGGAGATCGCATTCCTGCTCTGCCACGCCTCGCACATGAGTCAGCCCGCAGAAATTCTGACGGCAATGGAGACGGTCACGAGCCATGGCGCCAGGGCCCTGCGTTTCCCGATGCCCGTCGTCGCCGTCGGCGCGGTCGCTGATCTTGTGGTGCTCGATGCCCGCGATACTTGCGAGGCCATAACGACGCGGACGCCACGGCGCTGGGTGATCCGCAGGGGAAATTTGATCGCGGAGAGCACGATCGCGCGCCATCGTTATTTCGACCCCAAGCAGGCACATCGATGAAGGTGCCAAGACCGCAGACCACCGGGCCGGAGGGTGCGTTGCGGTGTTCAATTATCGATGCCTGCACCGTTTCAAAGAGAAATCACTCCCTCTCCCGTCGGGGAGAGGGGCTCTTGATTTATCGTGAGACCGTATGCCTTCATCCGATCGCTCGCATGCGGCTTCCCGCCACGGGAGAGGTAAAGCAAGACCTGCATCCCCTCCGATTCAACACGAACGACTCAGATTCTAGATACAGTTTTCATCGCATTCTGGCTGAGACTGCGTTGCGCGAAACTGCCGGTCGCGGATTGTGATATGAATGCAATCTTGGACGATTCGGAAAGCTTTGTTCAACTTTAAAGTTCACCGGCTGCGTATCGCCGATCCGCTGTCTTGCTTGTTTTAATCCCGTTTCCGTGCCGTTATAAGCGGGCGATTGCCGCCACCGGGCCGCCGCCCGGTGGACCCTGATGCTCAGCCCCGCCGGAAACATACACAGCACCAGTTCCCGACAGGCCACTGATGAGCCCCCCAACGGCAGCGCGCGCATGTCGAGTGGATCCGATATCCGAATCATCCAGCATGGTGTGGCGAAATCCGCGGATGGCTCCCTCCGGATGCGCCTCAGCTTTGGCAAAAATATTGACCAGCCGGTTCCGAGCGAGGGGATCGGAGATGTCGCTGATATTAACCCCAACGCTCTCCAGTGAATGAACTACCGCGGCGAAATCAATCGAGTCGCGCATCACGGCGTGTCCAATGACAAATGGGCTTGCTGACGAGGTCGAATTGCCGAAGACGATTATGACGTTATGCATAAGCTCGATACCGGCCGAGGTGGAAGCGACAGAGGAAAACAGCTCCCAGTTCTTCAGAATCTGCTCATCCCGGATATCCCCGTCTATCTCGCCGAGCGCGACAGCAACGCCGAGGGCCGACGCGCCACGCGAATAAGCCATCGATCCGTACGCACTCGTCGTGACAGTCTGGCTGCCTTTCGCATAAGTGGCGTCGATGCGCTCCATCGTCAGCAGAGGGCATTTGATTTGTACGAAATGGACGTCCTGTGGATCATTGATTCCTGCGTCAGCCATTGCCAGGCGCACGGCAGTGGCGGTCTCGACGACTTGCACGGCGCGCCCGAGCTCTTCGGGCAAAAAACTGCGAGTATGTGCAATTCCGACACTTAACCGCTTGCCCACCATGCCGTTACCGCCAGCGCGTTCAGCAAGCTCCGAGCGTATGAAAACGGTGATATGCGGACTGAGCACGCCTTCCGTACCGCCGGACATAACAAACGCGATCTTCTCTTCGACTCCATGTGGTGGCATGCCCAAGTAGGGTGCGAGCGCGTTGCACAAGGCAGACACCGCGTACTCACGAGTAAAATCGTTTACGCCGCCATTACCCTCGGTTTTTCCGAGGATCGCCAGAATTTCCGCCGGCTTTATCTTACCCGTTTCGATTAGCCCAACCAGGCCAGAGCTATCTCCGGGACCGTTCGTGGAAATTCGGATGACGTCAATTGATGTTCCTCGCATGACTACTCTCTATCTGCGCTGGACCAGAAGACGACACGGTTCTTCGTGCAGCCAGTGGCGTAAAATATTGTAATTTCTCCCAAGGAAGCCATCCGCGATCGCGATGAAAACCGTTGTCATCTACTGTGCCGCAGACGACACGATAGTGAGATAAGCCTCTGCGAGGCGACAGCTAAACCGCCGATAAGCAATCATGAATGAGCTCACTCCAGCGAGCGCGACAAGAAGCAAAAACAGGCCACAGCGTGCGTAAAAATCGCTCACTCGACCAATCAGTTGCCTGATGGTAGGCTTGGCAAATCGCGCCCTCGGTGCACTAGGTTTTTCATGGCATAAACCTTGCTGTATCGGCTGAAGCACAGGTCAGGATGCCAGAAATGAAGAAAAAGAAGGTCGCAGCCAAACACTTTTCGCGAACATCTGCGCCGACGTTGCATCAAGCTGAGCGAGCCACGTCACGCAAGCGATTGCGCCCGCCGCGGACCCTGGTCTACATCGACGCCGTCGCCCGACACGGTTCGATCCGAAAAGCGGCCGAAGTTCTCCATGTCGCGTCGTCTGCGTTGAACCGCCAGATCCTTGCCTTAGAAATGGATCTGGGGGCGGCGTTGTTCGAACGCTTGCCGCGGGGCGTCCGCCTAACCTCGGCCGGCGAAGTCTTTCTGGTCTACGCACGCTTAGTGATCTCCGAACTGAAAGTCGCGGAATCACGTATCGAGCAACTCCATGGCCTCGTCCACGGACAAGTAAACGTCGCTGCTGCGGAGTCAGTTGCGGGCGAGTTGCTGCCATCAGCAATCACCAAGTTCCAGGCAGCCCATCCGAAGGTGCGTTTCCACGTCCGCATCGGCGCCCCGGAAGAACTGGTGGAAGCCCTTATCGCGGATCAGGTCGATCTCATATTGACGCATGATGCGCCGCGTAAAAAGGATGTTGCTATCGTTGCTGTCGCCCGGCAGGCCCTCTGCGCGATGGTCATTCCAGATCATCCGCTCGCCGGTCGCGAAGAGCTGCGCTTGCGTGATTGTCTGGCATTTCCGTTGGCCCTTGCGGATAAGACGCTGGCGGGACGGGGCCTCATTGAACAAGTCCTTGCGCGGGCTTCGTTCGACCTCGAGCCCAGGCTAGTGTCCAACTCAGTCGAGGCGATGAAGGCGTTTGCTCATATGAATCGTGGCGTCTGCTTCCAGTTCCGGAGCCCAGGCAAGGCGTTAATCCCCCCAGGCGACATGATTGCGCTGCCTTTGGTCGATCCTCCCTTGTTGCAGGCGAGATTGTTCCTTGCGACGCGACGCGATCGCGTTCTACCGGTCGCCGCCGCGGCATTCGTCGAACAATTGAAGAGTGCGTTCGCCTGATTGACGGTACGGATCACGATGCGAAAGATATCTGACTTGAGTTCATTATCCGGTTGAGCCCTCTCGCCAGCATTAACAGCGCTCGTGCAATCCGGGTACTTGTGCGTTTTTTGCACCGCTATGAGCGATTCATAGCATTAGCGTAACGCACCATGCCCGCCTACCATTGGGTCAATAGCTTCGGCGGTTTCAATAACGCGTGGTTTGCACACGAGCTTATCAATGGCTTCCAAAGGATTCATTACAATACCAAAAACCAAGGTTCTTCGATTAAGGCGTGGCCGGGTGCACACGTCGCTTTTAGGGTCACCGGTGCATACACCAGAGAATGCCGACGGCCTCGTTGGGGTTGATATCGAGACAGTCGATGGCCTCGTTTCCGCGATAGCGCCTGCAGGAACCTTTCCGAACAACCAAGGTATCGATCTGAATAGCGGAATTGTCTGGCCGACGTTTGTGGATTCTCATTGTCATCTGGACATCAGTCATACATGGGAAAGGTCACCCAACGTTGATGGGACTTTCAAGAGTGCGCTTGCTGCGACAGCGGCGGATCATCGGATAAACTCATCGTACGACGATGTTCGTCGACGCTTCGAGTTTGGTCTTCAATGTGCGTTTGCGCATGGTGTCGCCGCGATTCGAACGCATGTCGACTCAGACGAGACTGAGGCTGAAAGACATTGGACGGTTTTTGGCGAGATGCGAGAGAAGTGGGCCGGAAGGGTGGAACTGCAGGCGACATCACTCACGGCAATCGACGTGTTTGGTACCGACTTCGGACCCAAGCTTGCTGATTTAGTGGTCAAGTTCGGTGGTAATCTCGGAGCCGTGACTCCCGTTGGGGAGGATGACGATCATGGTGATATCTCCCCACGATTCCAGGCGTTGCTCGACCGCGTTTTTGAACTCGCGGAAGAGCGGAATCTAAATCTCGATTTTCACGTCGACGAGAGTGGCCGCCAGGGTGCGCGCGCGCTCGGTTTGATCGCCCGTACAGCGCTGCGCCGCCGTTTTCGGGGAGATATTTTGTGTGGACATTGTTGCAGTCTTTCTCTGCAACCGGAGCAAATGGTGCAGGAAACACTAATCGCATGCGCCGAAGCTGAGATCTCGGTTGTCAGTCTTCCGATGTGCAACATGTATCTGCAGGATCGGGTAAAGGCGCGGACGCCGCGGTGGCGTGGCATCACTTTGCTCCACGAAATGGCGGAATACGGGATACCGGTCGCAGTTGGCCAAGATGATTGCCGAAATGCATTTCATGCCTATGGCGATCATAATATGCTGGAAGTCTTCGCAACTGCCGTACGTGCCGCACATCTTGATCGGCCCTTTGGCCGCTGGCCGCAAATAGCGACTTTGACACCCGCGCGCTTTATGAAACTTAAAGATTACGGCTCGATAACCATTGGCAAGCCGGCGAATCTTATTCTCTATAAAGCTCGGACGATGAGCGAGTTAATCTCTCGACCGCAGACCGAGCGCGTCGTCCTTCGCAGAGGTCTGGCTATCGACACCACATTGCCGGACTATTCGAATCTCGATGATCTTCAGTGAAGGACGAGACCATTATCAGGATGTCTTTCGTTTCACTTTCTTACAATTGAAAGTCTGCAAGATTATTCTACCATCCTAGTAACTAATTCTGTTTACTGTGCCTTCGAAACTGCGCGCCAAGTCCGCCACTTAGCCTGCTCGCGAAGAAGCTGCTAGTCCTCACGGTCAGCCCTTACGGAAAAGTGGGCAAATTGACCGAATGCCCGTGCGTCCGACGATTTATAGGTAATCGTCGTTCATCGACGGTAAAGTCGAGCGACTTGATATCCTTCACCGGCGCACGGAGATAAATCCCCACAGTGCCGCGGCGCCGTTCACCGCCGCAGGATGAGCCGACCGGTAAACTTTCATGCCGTCAAGATTGCGCGGAGCCCCTGCCGCGATCTCATCGAAGTGAGGTCGATGAATTATCTCTTGAGGTATTATAAACCGTTTCTCGGCGATTAGAGGATCGAGGCGCTCGGATTCTCAGCTAAGATTTAATAACAATATATTGTTTCATTGGCATCTGTGGACTGATCACGAATAGTAAGTGATAAGAACGCCATTCAAGATATTTTACCATGGTTAGACGGATAATCTTAGGATAGCTGGTTTCGGCGGAACAGTGGACGAGCACCTGCAATATACAAATATGTTGACATATATACCTGCTGAAGTATCTAGCTCCAAAGTGCACTCTTTCAATCGATGCCAACTTTGGAGGCCCGGGCCATGAATGCTCGATCTGCTCTTCTCGATCCAATCCGCGTGGGCTCCGCGACTCTGAGGAGCCGGATTGTTATGGGATCGATGCACACCGGCCTCGAATGTCACCCTGATCGCTTCGACGAATTGGGCCGGTTCTATGCCGAAAGGGCGAAGGGCGGTGCCGGCCTTATCGTTACTGGAGGCTTTGCTCCGAATTTCGCGGGCCGCATGAAGAACGAGCCCGGTACGTTCGAGCGTTCTGACCAAGTAAAGGATCACAAGAAAATTGTAGATCCCGTCCGGGCTGCTGGTGGGCGAATTCTCCTGCAGATATTGCACGCCGGGCGCTACGGATATCATCCCGCCGTGGTCGCACCTTCGGCGATCAAGTCGCCGATCAATCGCGACGTCCCGGCCGAGCTGACTTCCGACCGGATTGAGGAGACGATCAGGAATTATGCGACCACCGCTTGTCTTGCGATCGAAGCCGGATATGACGGCGTGGAAATCATGGGATCGGAAGGCTATCTGATCAGCGAATTCCTCGCGCCTCGAACCAATCATCGGACCGACGAGTGGGGTGGTTCTCTCGAAAACCGGGGGCGTTTTCCGATCGCTGTCGTCAAAGCCGTGCGCGCCGCCATAGGCAACGCGATCATTTCCTATCGTATATCCGCTCTCGAACTTGTCGAAGGTGGACTGACGCAAGATGAGACGCTTTGGCTCGCCAAGGAGGTCGAAAAAGTCGGAGCCGATTGTCTGTCGACGGGCATTGGTTGGCATGAAGCCGCCGTACCGACGATCGCCGGGGCCGTCCCGCATGCGGCATTCATCGAGTCGACCCGGCGTCTGAAGGAGGTCGTGAAGATCCCTGTCGCCGCGAGCAACCGCATCAATCTGGCGGAAGACGCCGCACGGATCATCTCGGATGGCTCCGCCGATCTGGTGTCGATGGCACGACCGCTGCTTGCTGACGCCGATTTCGTCAACAAGGTCGGCCGCGGTAGATCGGATCTTGTCAACGTTTGCATTGCCTGCAACCAAGCCTGTCTCGACCACTACTTTACGGACCAGGTGATCACCTGTCTGGTGAATCCGCGTGCGGCTCGCGAAAACGAGTTCTCCGATACGTTGGCGAAGGCGGCGAAGCGGGTCGCGGTGGTAGGCGCGGGCGTCGCCGGCATGGCCGCCGCCCTCGAAGCGGGACGTCGCGGGCACCACGTGACGCTGTTTGAAAGTGCGCCCCGGATTGGTGGACAGTTCGCACTCGCGGCAGTCGTTCCGGGAAAGGAAGATTATGGGCTTTCCCTAAAGAGCTACGAGGCGCAACTGGCCGATGCTGGTGTCGAAATCAAGACGGGCGTCACTGTTGATCGGGAAGCTTTGAAGCGTGAGAACTTCGACGAGGTCATCGTCTCGACCGGTGTAACGCCACGGTTGATCGACATTCCAGGCGCCGACGATCCTCGGATCGTCGGATACAACAAGATTCTCGATGGTACAGTGAGGGCCGGCGAGCGGGTGGTCATTATCGGGGGCGGAGGCATCGGACACGACGTCGCGCTTTTCCTTGCCATGGAGACAAACGGACGCCGGCAGACGCGCGAAGAGTTTTTCGAGCGGTGGGGCATCAACGGGAAATCGAAGGCACATCCCCCCAAGCGCCAGATCACGATGGTCAAGCGATCACCGGGCGCCTTTGGCCGGACGCTCGGCAAGAGCACAGGCTGGATTCTGCGACAGGAATTGAAGGATTTGAAGGTCCGCCAGATCGCTGACGCGCGTTATTTGAAAATCGACAGAGAAGGTCTGCACATCGCGCTGCCGGACCGCAACGAGGTTCTGCCCGCCGACACCATCGTGGTCTGCGCAGGCCAAGACTCTGATCGAAGGATTGCCGACGCCATCGCGGCGAGCGGCCAGACGGTGCACGTGATCGGAGGGGCGCGGCTTGCGGGCGAACTCGATGCCAAACGGGCCATCTACGAAGGCGCGATCCTCGGCAATCGCATCTGATAATCGCGGCGAAGATCGCGGGAGCAGCAAAAAATATACGATGAGGAAGCATTGATGGCGATGGATCTGAGTGCGGACTTTCTGCAACGGCGCGCGGCGAACTTTCGCCCGATGACCCCAGTTCAGTTTCTTCGGCGGGCTGCGGATGTCTTTCCGGATCGGACCGCGGTCATTCACGGCGACATCAAATATACCTGGCGTGAGCACGAGCGCCGCTGCCGGATGCTCGCCTCGGCGCTGAAGCGCAACGGTGTCGGCAATGGTGACATCATTGCGATTCTATGCCCGAATACGCCGGCCATGCTTGAGGCGCACTTCGGGGTACCGATGGCGGGCGCAATACTCAACACGCTGAACACGCGTCTGGATGCCGCGGCCATCGCGTTCATCCTCGATCACTCCGAAACCAAAGTGCTCATCGTCGACCGCCAGTGGAGCGAAGTGGCGAAGGCGGCGCTTTCTAGGATGAAGATCCGTCCTTTCGTCATCGATATCGACGACCCCTATGCGGAAGGCGGGGAATTGATCGGCAACCTGGACTATGAAGAGTTCCTGAAGGGTGGCGATTCTACGGAAGACGTCGTGTGGCCTGCCGATGAGTTCGATGCGATTACGCTGAATTATACGTCCGGGACGACCGGCAACCCAAAGGGGGCGCTCTACCACCACCGCGGCTGTTACCTGAACACGTTGAGCCAGATCGTCCATCATCAGCTCAGCAGCGACTCAGTATATCTTTGGACGCTGCCGATGTTTCACGTGAACGGATGGTGCTTCTCATGGGGTGTTGCTGCGATCGGCGGCACGCATGTCTGTCTGCGCAGGGTGCTTCCTGCGGAGATTTTCGAAGCGATCGACCGGTACGGCGTCACCCACATGTGCGGGGCGCCGACCGTGCTCGGAATGCTGATCGAAGGAGCAGCCAAGACCGGGATAACGCTCAGCCAGCCTGTCGCGATCATGACCGCAGGGGCGGCGCCCCCGGCGCCGATACTCAAGGCGACAGAAGAACTCGGCTTCATGGTTAGGCATGTATACGGCATGACCGAGGTTCATGGTGTGGCCGCGCTTTGCGATTGGCATCGCGACTGGAATTCGATGCCACCTGAGCAGCGCTCCAAGCAGATGGCGCGCCAGGGCGTTCGCACCGTTGTGACCGACGATATGATTGTCGCCGACCCGACCACACTTGAACCCCTGCCGCATGATGGCACGACGATCGGCGAAATTCTCTTTCGCGGAAACAACGGTATGAAAGGTTATCTGAAAAACCCCACGGCAACGGACGAGGCTTTCGCAGGCGGATGGTACAGGACGGGCGATCTCGCCGTGACCCATCCCGATGGCTACATCGAGATCAAGGACCGCTCCAAAGACATCATCATATCCGGCGGTGAAAATATCTCTTCCATCGAGATCGAGGAGGTCGTGTTCCAGCATCCCTCGGTTTCGTACGCGGCCGCAGTGGCCGTGAAGGATGATCGCTGGGGCGAGACGCCCTGCGTCTTCATCGAGCTCAAGGAAGGTCACGAGGGCAAGGTCACGACCGATGAGATGCTCGAGTTCTGCCGGGCGAGGCTTGCCAAGTTCAAATTGCCTCGCAAGTTCATCTTCGGCCCGATTGAGCGGACTTCCACGGGGAAAGTGCAGAAGTTCAAGCTTCGCGACAAGGCCCAGAGCGCATAAACGCAATCAGTAAACCGGAGTAGCAGAATGAGAGGGTTGAAGAACCGCGTCGCGATCGTGACCGGCGCCGCGGGGGGAATAGGCCGCGCGATTTGCCGTCGATTTATCGACGAGGGAATCAACATCATTGCGCTCGATATCAACATGGAAGCCCTGAAGCAGTTGATCACCGACTTGGACGCGGACGAGTCACGACTGTTGTGCGTCGCGGTGGATATCACCGACTACGCGAAAGTCAGAGATGCGATCGACGGCGGTGTTGCCAAGTTCGGCAAGCTCGACATTTTGGTCAACAACGCCGGCTGGGACGTCGCAGCGCCATTTCTCAAGACAGAACCCGATCTCTGGGACAAGATCATCGCAATCAACCTCAAGGGACCACTCAACCTGCACAAGGCGGCGCTACCTCACCTGATCGCAGCGGGCGGAGGCAAGGTCGTCAATGTCGCATCCGACGCCGGTCGGGTTGGATCCTCGGGTGAGTCGGTGTACTCGGCGTGCAAGGGCGGGCTCATCGCGTTCTCCAAGACAATCGCGCGGGAATGCGCGCGTGACAATGTGCATGTCAACGTTGTCTGCCCCGGCCCGACCGATACGGCGCTACTCAGGTCGTTCGTTGGCGAGGGCGAATACGGACAGAAGAT
>NZ_JBGMOE010000195.1:0-37384 GCF_041424195.1 Tardiphaga sp.
AACACCGCAGGCGGAACGTCGGGCACCGGCCCGTGCTTTCCGAAAGTCCTGATGCGCCAACTTGCGGAAGACCGCATCGGCATCAGGCCCAGGGGTGCATCGGGCACCCGGCGTTCCGCACGCCCTCTCACAGGGGGCGGGAATGCAAGCGACGACGGCGCCCCCGCGCCGCAAACAACAGGGGCGATGACGCATGTCTGAAGGGTAGTGGCTGTTTGACAGTTGAATCCGATGAGGCCGTAGGATGGGTAGAGCGTCTTCGCGAAACCCATCATTCACGCGCACAGAAAGCGATGGGTTTCGCTGCGCTCTACCCATCCTACGCTGTGCACCATCATGCCCGGTAACGCAGAAGCAAGCCCGGCCATGACGACCGAGAGCGATACGCATGATCGTAGGATGGGGTGAGCGCAGGCGCAGCGCGCCGGAGCGAAACCCATCATTCTATCTTACGGCAGGCTCGGCCGATGGGTTTCGCTGCGCTCTACACATCCTACACTTTACGCCGTCATGCCCGGCAGCGCGAAGCTCGCCTCGCGCCGCCCGGCCATGACGTGGGGAGGACAGAAGCCTGCCCCCAAGAAAGACCTTTACCAGGTCGCGAGCACCGAGCCCTTGAACTTCTCGTCGATGAACGCCTTCACTTCCGGCGACTGGTAGCTCTCGACCAGCGTCTTCACCCAGGGCTTGTCCTTGTCGGCGGTGCGCACGGCGATGATGTTGGCGTAAGGACCCTTCGGATCCTCGCGCAGGATCGCATCCTTCACCGGATCGAGGCCGGCCTGGGTCGCGTAATTGGTGTTGATGCCGGCAACATCGACATCAGGCAGCGTGCGCGGCAGCTGCGCGGCATCGACTTCGGTGATCTTCAGCTTCTTCGGGTTCTCGGTGATGTCGAGCAGGGTCGGCTTGAAGCCGGTGCCGTCCTTCAGCTTGATGACGCCCTTGTCGCGCAAGAGGATCAGCACGCGGCCGCCATTGGTCGGATCGTTCGGGATGGCCAGCGTGGCGCCGCTCTTCACCTCGTCCCAGCTCTTCACCTTCTTCGAATAGATGCCCATCGGGAAGTTGATGGTGTTGCCCACCGACACGATCTTGTATTTGCGATCGGCCACCTGGTTGTCGAGGTAGGGCTGATGCTGGAACGAATTGGCCTGCAGGTCGCCGGCTTCCAGCGCCGCATTCGGCACGACGTAATCGGAGAATTCGACGATCTGGATGTCGAGGCCCTTCCTGGCGGCGACGGCCTTGGCGGCTTCCAGCACCTGCGCATGCGGACCGGGCGTCACGCCGACCTTGATGGTCTCGGCTGACGCGGCGCCGGTGAGCGCGGCGAAAGCGAGGATGGAGAGAAAAGTACGACGAAGAGACATGGTGTTTTCCATTGTGAGTAAACGAGTGTGAACGGGCCCGCTGATGCGAGCGACCGTTTCAGGAATGTCGCGTGCGCTTGTCGAGGCGGCGCGAGATGAAGTCGCCGAGGCTCTGCACGCCCTGCACGAGACAGATCAGCACGGCGACGACGGTCGCCATCACCTCCGGCATGAAGCGCTGATAGCCGTAGCGGATGCCGAGATCGCCGAGCCCGCCGCCGCCGACGGCGCCGACCATGGCGGAATAACCAATGAGGCTGACGGTCGCGAGGGTCAGCGCCAGCGTTACCGCCGGCATCGCCTCGGGCAACAAGACCTTCCAGACGATCTGCAGCGGGCTGGCGCCGAAGGCACGTGCGGCTTCGACCAGACCCTGATCGACCTCGCGGATGGCGCCTTCGATCACACGCGCGATGAACGGCGTCGCCGCGATGGTCAGCGGCACTACGGCGGCGCTGGTGCCGATGGAGGTGCCGGCGATCAGGCGCGTCAGCGGCACGATGGCGACGACGAGGATGATGAAGGGCGTCGAGCGCGTGGCATTGACGATGAGACCGATGATGCGGTTGACGTTCGGCGCCGGGAACAGCTCACCTGCCCGGCTCGTCGCCAGGAAGATGCCCAGCGGCAATCCGGCGAGGGTGCCGAAAATGCCGGCCAGCGCCACCATGGTGAGCGTGTCCAGCGTCGACCACAGGATCATGTTGATCAGTTCAGGCGACATAGCCGAGATGCTCCACGGTGTTGCGGGTCGCGGTGAGATCGGCGATCAGCTTGGCCTGCAGGTCCGGCTCGGCCGCGACGGAGGCGATCAGCGTGCCGAACGGATGATCGGCGACATATTCGATCTGGCCATGCATGATGTTGAAATCGACGCCGTAAGCACGCGTGAGCCGTGAGAGTACGGGCTCGTCGGCATCGGCGCCGGTGAAGGCGATACGGATCACGGCCTGACGGCCGGGCGCGTAGTCAGCCAGCAACTTGCTTTGCAGCCATTCCGGCACGTTGCCGCCGGTGACTTCGCCGACGAAACGCTTGGTCGTCGCATGGGTGGGCTTCGAGAAGATCTCGTAGGTCGTGCCCTGCTCGATGATCTGGCCGCCTTCCATGACGGCGACGCGCTGGGCGAGCTTCTTCACCACGGACATTTCATGGGTGATGAAGAGGATGGTGAGATTGAGATCGGCATTGATCTGCTTGAGCAGCGCGATGATCTGCGCGGTGGTCTCCGGATCGAGCGCCGAGGTCGCCTCATCCGACAGCAGTACCTTCGGCTTGGTCGCCAGCGCTCGCGCGATGCCGACGCGCTGCTTCTGGCCGCCGGAGAGTTCGGCCGGATAACGGTCGCGCTTGTCGGCGAGGCCGACCATGTCGAGCAGCGGCTCGACGATTCCCTTGATGTCCTTGCGCGGCGTGCCGGCGATTTCCAGCGGCAGCGCGATATTGTCGAAGGCGGTGCGCGACGACAGCAGGTTGAAATGCTGGAAGATCATGCCGATGGAGCGGCGCGCCTGGCGCAGCGCACGCTCATCCAGCGATCCGATATCGAGGCCGTCGACAATGACCTTGCCGCTGGTCGGAAGTTCGAGGCCGTTGATGAGGCGAATGAGCGTCGACTTGCCGGCGCCGCTCTTGCCGATCACGCCGACAATGGCGCCTTCAGGCACCACGAGGTCGATATTGTCGACCGCCTTCACCTCGGCGGAATCCTTCCGCGACGGGAAGATCTTGCTGACGCCATCGAAGGAGATGATGGCACGCCCTTGTTGGCCAGGATCTTGCGGATCGAGAACTGGCACGGGCGCTCCGGTCGGCTTGGACAGGGGAGCGTTCATTGAATGACGTTTCTGCGCAGTTGTGAAGCACGGGGCCGGCCTGCGTGTCGCGGGCGCCGTGGCGGCAACCTACTGATTTCCGGGGACATTTCAACCGCACTGCACAAAAAGTGAAAAATCAACGCTTTCAAAGGCCTGCGGGAGCAAAAGAGTACCGGGAGACGGCTGGTGACAGAGTTAATCGCCTCCCGGCAAAGTTTGAGGAACTACGACCCCGGCGTCCACTTCCAGACGATCTCCCTCACATCGACCGCCTTGGGGATCAGGCCGAGCTTGAAGAACCGGTCGGCGGTCTGCTGCTGGGTGGCGACGATCTGGTCGGTGATCGGCACAACGGTGTAGTTCGACCGCTCGACAGCGCGCGTGGTGGCTGCCTTGTCGACACCGGTCGCTTCCTGCAGCCGCGTCGCCACCTCGGCGCGATTGGCTTCGGCCCACTTCCCCTCATCGGCAAAGGTCTTGTTGAACAGCGCGACGATGTCCGGATGCCTGGTGGTGAAATCCTTGTTGGCAAGGAAGAACGAAATGGAATCCTGCACGTCCTTGGAGAAGGCAATCACCCGCGCCTGTTTGCCCTCGGCGAGCGCCAGATACGGATCCCAGATCGACCACGCGTCGATATTGCCACCGGCGAATGCCGCCACCGCATCGGCGGGGCCGAGATAGACCGGCGTGATATCCGCATAGGTCAGCCCGGCTTTCTCCAGCGCGGCGACGGTGGTGTTGTGCGCGCTCGATCCCTTGCCGAAGCCGACTTTCTTGCCCTTGAGATCGGCGAGCGTCTTGATCGGCGAGTTCTCGGGCACGACGATGCCCTGATTGTAGCCGCGCGACGGGATGGCGGCGATATAGACGAGATTGGCGCGCGCGGCCTGCGCGAAGATCGGCGGGGCGTCGCCGGCATAGCCGAAGTCGACATTACCCGTATTGATCGCTTCGAGGATCGGCGGCCCGAACTGGAATTCGACCCATCGGACGCCGATGCCCTTTTCCTTGAACACCTTTTCGAGTGTCGCGCGCTGCTTCACCGCCGGAAAGAGACCGGCCTTCTGGAAACCGATGCGGATTTCCTTCAGCTCCTGCGCAGCGACCGGCGGCACCATGAGCCCCGTCACCAGCAATGCGGCTGACAGGCCGATCATCATACGTCTGGATTGAGACATTGTGCTTCCCTGCTCCGTCTGCGTGACGCCCGATGCGCCGACGCGATGACAAAACGCTACGCGGCTTTGCGAAGATTGTGCTTTCAAAGGTCGCGGGCAGCCGGCAAGTTTTGCAATCAGAACGTCATCTTCCGGAGCAGCTTCATCTCCGGCGCAGAGTAATATCCTGCTCTTGCGGGGGCGCCCGGAAGGCATGCGGAGAACATTTCCGCTGCGCTACAAGGCCATCGCAGCATGCCTGCATCGCCGCGCCCGGAACTACAGTTGGCCATTTCATTGACGGAAACGAGCCGCTCTCTCACCTTTGCTGCTCACGAAACGCCATCAGCAAAGCAGTGCCAACATGCTTCCGATTCACATCGCCCGCTTCATCGAACGCTTCGTGTTCCGGCGCACCCGGGCGATGCAACTGGCGGCCATGGCCTCCATGCTGTCGGTTTCATTCGCCTGCGCGCAGACGCCGGATACCGTGCGCATCGGCTATCAGAAATCGTCGACGCTGATCGCCGTGCTGAAGACCAATGGCGAATTGGAGAAGGCGCTCGCGCCGCTCGGCGTGAAGATCAGCTGGCACGAATTCACCAGCGGCCTGCCGCTGCTCGAGGCCATCAATACTGGCAATGTCGATTTCGGCGCCGACGTCGCCGACACGGTGCCGCTGTTCGCGCAGGCGGCCGGCGCCAAGCTCGCTTACATCGCCGAGGAAGCCGCCTCGCCTGCCGCACAGGCGATCGTGGTGCCGGCGGAGTCGCCGCTTAAGACGGTCGCCGATCTCAAGGGCAAGAAGGTCGCGGTCACCAAAGGTGCCGGCAGCCACTTCCTGCTGCTCGCCGCGCTGAGCAAAGCCGGCCTCACCTTCAGGGACATCTCGCCGGCCTATCTGCCACCGGCCGACGGCCGCATTGCCTTTGTCGGCGGCAATGTCGATGCCTGGGTGGCATGGGATCCGTTCCTCACCAGCGCGCAGCGCCAGTCCAATGCGCGCGTGCTCGCCGACGGCAGCAACGGCCTCGCCAGCTACAAGCGCTACTATCTCTCATCGGCCGCCTATGCCGACAAGCGCGGCGACGTGCTGAACGTAATCTTCAAGAAGCTGGACGAGACCGGCAAATGGGCCAAGGCCGAGCCGAAGGAAGCTGCCAAGCTCCTCTCAGGCCTGTGGGGCATCGATGCCGCCACCGTCGAGGAAGCGAACAGCCATCGGTCCTACAAGGTCGGCGCCGTCACCAAGGCCGGCCTGTCCGAGCAGCAGATCATCGCCGATGCGTTCTTCAACGAAAAGCTGATCCCCGTGAAGGTCGATGCCAGCGACGTGAAGATCTGGGCGCCGAAGTAATCCCATTCTGACATTCCCCTGAAAGACAACAAAATGAAGACCGCCCTCTCCGTCATCGCTGCCGCGATGCTCGCCCTCGTCTCCTTCGGCGACCATGCCGATGCGCAATCCGCCACCAAACCCGAACTCAAGGTCGGTTTCGTGCCCGGCCCCTATATCGACGGCTTCAAGAAGGGCGTCGAGCCCGAGCTGAAAAAGAAGGGCTACACCGTCAAATATTATGAGTTCTCGACGGGCCTGGAAGCCAACACCGCGGTGTTCAAGAACGATATCGACGCCAATGTGATGCAGCATACGGTGTTCCTCGACAGCTATAACCAGCGCCAGAAGACCGACCTCACCGGCATCATCACCGTGCCGACGCCGCCGATGGGTCTTTATTCGACCAAGCACAAGACATCCGACGCCGTGAAGGCCGGCGCTACCGTGGTGGTGCCCAACGATCCCGTGAACCTGCAGCGCGCGCTGTGGATCCTCCGCGACCTCGGCTGGATCGAGATCAAGGACAACAACCCCGTCGATGTCACCGAGCTCGACGTGATCAAGAACCCGAAAGGCATCAAGATCGTGCCGCTGGAAAACGCCCAGGCGCCGCGCGCCCTCGGCGATGCCGACTTCGCCGCCGTGCAGGGCAATTTCGCGATCTATAGCGGACTGAAGCTGACCGAGGCCTTTGCTCTCGAAAAGATGACCAAGCCCTATACCAATGTGGTCGCGGTGAAACGCGGCAATGCCGACGCGCAATGGGCGAAGGATATCGCCGACGGCTATCGCTCCGACACGTTCAAGAACGCGATCCGCAACGACAAATTCTATGCCGGGTTTGTCTTGCCCGACTATTTCAACTGAGCGCCCTGCGAGGGACGCTGCCGATCACGAACATGCCATCGCCCAGCCGTTTGACTCCCGGAACGGCTGGGATAAGCTTCCTGAAAGCACGATAGCGCGCTTTCGGATCGAGGGCATGAAGCACCGCACTATCCTGGCTCTCTTGGCATTGATCGCCGCCGGCACCCCGGCGGCTGCGCAAGCACCTTCGAGCTTCGAAATCGCGGCCCGCTCCCGCGGCACCCCCGACATTCCCGGTCTCAACATGGTCTGGCTGAGGCCATGGACCGATCTCCGCCACGCCCGTGAATGGCGCAACATCGTCGTGCATCAGTCGGAAGGCGCGGTGGGCTCCGCCTGGCGTAACGCCGTCGCGCAGATGCAAAAACCCGATCGTCGCGGCGTGGCCATCTGGATCGAAACCGACGGCACGGTTTACTGGTCGACGCCCGAATGGGCGGTGCCGAACCATCTCAGCCATGGCAACCGCAACGACAACAAATATATCGACAACAGCGGGACCTATCAGCAGATCGACAATGACTCATCGATCGGGGTTGAGTTCGTCGGCAATTACCCCAATGTCCGCAAGCCGCCGACTGACGCGCAGATCGCAGCCTGGCGCGTACTCGTCCGGGTGTTGCAGGCCCGCTACGACATCCCGAATGAGCGCGTCTTCGCCCACAACTGGATCGACTATAAGGATCGCCGCTACTGCGAAGGCTGCGAACTCGCCAGGATTGCGCGGACCCAGGGAATCGAGACTGCGCAGCGGATCGACCCTGCACAGCAACTCGAGAAGGGCCAGTAAACGCAGCATCCCCCCGCCCTCATCCTGAGGAGCGGTCGTCCTGGACCGCGTCTCGAAGGATGTGCCGCAGATCCATGGTTCGAGATGCGCGCCAAACGGCGCGCTCCTCACCACGAGGGCGGTACGGATGGCTTAAGTCCCCACCCTCAATGCCGCGCGCTGCTTGCGCAAATAGGCGATCACCGACAGCGCCGTGATGCGACCGGTCTTCGGATTCTCCGACGGGATGTTTTCGATCTGCATCGAGAACCGCGCGGAATCCGAATCCACTTCGACACGATGGACATTGCGCGTCAGCGCCGGATCCGCCCAGATCTCCAGCGTCGTGGCATCGGGCCCGGCACCTGCGAGGGACAGCGCGACGGCGACATTGAGATTGGCCGGGAAGCCCTTGGCGGCCTCGCGCGCGGTGCCCTCGAAGATCTTCATCGGTTCGGTAATGCTCTCGATGTCGATCTTGTTCTCGACGATATAGGGCGCGCCAGCGAGGCCCTTCACCGGCTTGCGCGTCACCATACGCACCGAGTTGATCTTGCCCTCGGCTGCAGCCGTCACTGCGTCGAGCCCGATCAGGGCGCCGGTCGGCACCACGATCTGCCCGCCGTTCTGCCTGGCCAGCGCGACGAGATCGTCGTTGAACAACAGCGCTCCAGCGCTCAGCACGATCGCGGTCTTGCCCCTGCTGACGAACGGCTTGACGATCTCGGGCAGCAACGCTGCGGGGGCACATTCGATCACGATATCGGCGACATCCACGAGATCCGCGATCGGCAGCACCGGTGGCGCCTTGCCGAGACCGGACAGGAACGCCTGATGCTTCTGCGGATTCTGCACGGCAACCGCCGCCAGAACCAGGCCGTCGATGCCGCGGTCCAGGGCTTCGGCCACCTTGCGGCCGATCGGGCCAAGGCCAACAATGGCCACGCGCGTGGCAGACTTTGCTTCAGTGCTCATTACGTCGATCTCGTCCAATGATTCAGGGGGCACGCCGCCACATCCGGAAACGGTTCTCCCCCGGAAAGGCCGCAATGTCCATGCGGTGACATCAGCCAGTTTAGAACGCTTCCGGCCTCACGCCATCGTGCAGCACGTGCGACAATCCCGGGCTTGCACGTAAAAGGACGTTTCGCTACCTCTGCCGTGATTGCTGTCTCGGCGAGGCTGCACGTAAGCGTTAACGTGAACCAACGCGCCGATCGAACCTGATCCAGGCTCGACCTGCGCGACATGGTGTCAAACAGGCCGATCTGGATTCCCCGGGAATCCGTATGACCGACACATCTTCAGACACCATTTCCAACGATCGTCATCGCATCACGCGCGTTCGTCACGAGTTGAAACGCCGTCTGCTCACCGTGAAGCGCGTGACGTCGGTGACGCCGCACATGAAGCGCATCACCCTCACCGGCGACGACCTCGATGGCTTCGTCAGCGCGTCCTACGACAACCACGTCAAGGTGTTCTTTCCGCGCCCCGGCGAAGACGAACCATTGATGCCCGTCTTCAGCGAAGGCCGCGTGCTGGTCGATGAAAGCGCGCGGCCAATCGCGCGGGACTATACGCCACGGCGTTATGACGGAGCCGCGCAAGAGCTCGACATCGACTTCGCCATTCATGATGCGGGACCTGCGACGACCTGGGCCACCCAAGCGAAGCCAGGCGATAAAGTCGGTATCGGCGGCCCGCGCGGCTCGTTCGTCGTGCCGGACGACTTCGACTGGTATCTGCTGATCGGCGACGAGACCGCCCTGCCCGCCATCGGCCGCCGGCTGGAGGAACTACGCCCCACCACACGGGCCATCGTGATCGCGGAGGTCATCGATGCGACCGAGGAGCAGGTCTTCGCGTCCAAGGCGTCCGTTACGACCGCCTGGTTGCATCGTGGCCAGCACAGCGCCGGATCGACCACCCTAATGGAGGATGCCTTGCGCAGCCTCAAACTTCCCGTCGGAGACGGCTATGCCTTCATCGCCGGAGAATCCGAGGTTGCCAAACGCCTCCGCAGGATTCTCGTCGACGAACGCCAGCATCCCAAGGCTTGGGTCAAGGCAGCGGGCTATTGGAAAGGCGGCGCAGAGAACTATCATGAACCGCATGACGACTGATCGTCGCGTCCCGGACTAGCAGGAGATCTGGTGTCCCATCGTTTCACGCGTCGCGATTTCACCGGGGCGGCCGGCGCGCTCGCCGCCGGCCTGGCCGTTCCGACCGCAATGGCCGAGGCTCAAACAGTCCCGACCACACCGGCAGCGTTTGCCAATGACAGGCGTTTTCCTGCCGATTTCGTCTGGGGCACCGCAACGTCCGCCTATCAGATCGAGGGTGCCGTCGGGGCCGAAGGCCGCAGCCCGTCGATCTGGGACAGCTATTCACACACGCCGAACAAGATCCGCGGCGGCGGCAATGGCGACCACGCGGTGGATCACTTCCATCGCTACAAGGAAGACGTCCAGTTGATGAAGGCGCTGGGCGCGAAAGCCTATCGCTTCTCCGTCTCATGGTCGCGTGTCTTTCCGAACGGCGCGGGCACGCCCAATCCGCAAGGGCTGGATTTCTACAACCGCCTCATCGACGAGTTGCTGGCCAATGGGATCGAACCGTTCCCAACGCTCTATCACTGGGATCTGCCGCAGGCGCTGCAGGATCGCGTCGGCGGCTGGGCGTCATCAGATACGGCGAAGGCGTTCGGCGACTATGCAGGCCTTGTCGCACAGCGCATCACCGATCGCGTCAACAACATCTTTACGATCAATGAATGCGGAACCTTCGTGGATTTCGGCTATGGCCACGGCCCGGTCGAACTCGCGCCCGGGCTGAAGCTGTCGCAACCGCAGCTCAATCAGATTCGCCATCATGTCGCGCTGGGCCATGGCATGGCTGTGCAGGCGATCCGCGCCAATGGACGCGCGGGCACCAAGGTCGGCGTGGCCGAGAACGTCGCATCCTGCGTCCCGGCCATCGAGACACCTGCCAATATCCGCGCAGCCGAGATCGCAACGCGCGAGATGAATGGCGGCTACATGACCGTCATTCTCGAAGGCAGATATACCGACGCGTTCCTCGCCTATGCCGGCAAGAATGCACCGAGCTTCACCGCCGAGGAGCTGAAGATCATTTCTTCGCCTGTCGATTTCGTCGGTCTCAACGTCTACATGCCGCAATATTACGTGGTGGCGACGGGTGACCAGCATGGCTTCGCGCTGGTGCCGTTCCCGACCTCGTTCCCGCGGATGGATTCAGACTGGCTGCGGATCGGGCCGGAAGCGCTGTACTGGGCGCCGCGCAATGTCGCCAAGGTCTGGGACGTCAAGCAGATCTATATCAGCGAGAACGGCACATCGGCCGCAGACCGGCCGGCCGGCGACGGCAAGATCCACGACCTCGACCGCGTCATGTATCTCAGGAACTATCTCACGCATCTGCAGCGCGCGACGTCGGAAGCCATCCCCGTAAAGGGGTATTTCCACTGGAGCCTGATGGATAATTTTGAATGGTCGGATGGCTATGAAAAACGCTTCGGCCTCTACCACGTTAACTTCGAGACGCAGAAACGAACGCCGAAGCTCAGCGCGGAGTTCTACCGCAGCCTGATCGCGGCGAATGCGGTGGTGTAGCTTAGAGCAACTTCCCATCCGCGCCGAAAAACGGATGCGGACCGTCGAAGTCGCCGATCGGCACCTGATGCGTGACGAGATGGCCGCCCTCCTCGCCATCCGGAAACCAGACATGCAGGTGGAAAGCCGGCGGCTCGACCCGGAACGATGGCGGACGCAATTCGGCGATGTCGAGATCGACGGCGTGGTTCGGCGCCGGGCAGATGGTCGCCGCGGTCCCGGCAAATATCGTCAGCGTCGCGCGATGAACGTGGCCGGCAGCAACGATGCGGACGCGCGGATGTTTACGGACGATGGCGGCGAGCTCGTCGGCGTTAAACAGGCCCTGCACGTCCATATGGGTGACGCCGGTGCGGAATGGCGGATGATGCAGGAACAGCAAAGCCGGCCGCTCGCGCGAGGACGCCAGCGTGGCATCGAGCCATTGCAGCGTCGAGGCCTCCAGCGTGCCGTGCGGCTTCCCCGGCACATGCGAGTCCAGCAGGATGATATCGAGCGGACCGACCGTCTGCGCCTGATCGAGCGGACCCGACGACTTGGCGTAAGCCCGATCGGGAAATGCCGCGCGCATCATGTCGCGGGCATCGTGATTGCCGGGCACGCCGATGAACGGGATCTTGAGCGGCGCCAGCAGCCGCCAGAGATGTTCATATTCGCCAGGCGTCGGCGTATCCACGAGATCGCCGGAGATGACGACGAGATCGGGGCGCGGATCGAGCGCGTTCAGCTCGGCGACACAACGCTCCAGCGCCCTGGCCGTGTCGACCTTGCCATAGGCAAGCTCGCCCGGCGCCTTGATATGCAGATCGGAGATCTGCGCGATGATGGTGGGCTTGGGTTTCGACATCAGTCTTCTTTCGGCAACACGCGAACCGCCTGAGGCGTGACCGACAGGCCGACGCGCTCCCCTGCACGCACATTGATGATGTTGGGCGCGTCCACCGTCAACGGCTTGTTCGCCGCACCCGTCACCACGAGGCGCTGGCGGTCGCCGATGAAGGCGACGCTTTCGACCGTGCCGCGCAGGAAGGCGTCCGCCTCGGCGACAATTCCGATGGTCTCCGGACGGATCATCGCCACTGCCGCAGCGTTGTCGGCAGCATCATCGAGCGCCAGCCAGCCGCCAGGCAGCGTCAGCCGACCGCCGCTCACCGGCCCCTCGACGATATTGGCGGCGCCGACGAATTCCGCGACGAACCGGTTCTGGGGAGCAAAATAGATCTCGCGCGGCGTGCCGATCTGCGCGATGGCGCCCTTGCGCATGACCACGATACGGTCGCCGAGTTCCATGGCTTCGGCCTGATCATGGGTCACATAGATCGCGGTGATCCCAAGCGAGCGCAGCAGGCTGTTGAGTTCACTGCGCAGCCGATCGCGCAGCGACGCGTCGAGCGCCGTCAACGGTTCATCCAGCAGCAACACGCGTGGGCGCACGGCCACCGCGCGCGCCAGCGCAACGCGCTGGCGCTGGCCGCCGGACAATTGATCGATCCGGCGGTTCTCGAGCCCGCCGATATTGGTCAGTGCCACCATCTCGGCGACACGCGCCGCGCACGCCGCCTTGTCGACGCCGCGGATCTTCAGGCCATAGCCGATATTCTCGGCCACCGTCATGTTGGGAAACAGCGCGTAGGACTGGAACACCATGCCCACATGACGTTGCTCGATCGGCACCGCCGTCATATCGGTCTTGTCGAACAGCACACGGCCGCCGGCATCGGGCGTCTCCAGCCCGGCGATGATGCGCAGCATGGTCGTCTTGCCGCAGCCGGAGGGGCCGAGCAGCACCAGCGTTTCGCCTGACACGATATCCAGCGAGGCGGGCGCCAGCGCCTGGGTGCCGTCCGGAAAGGTCTTGGCGCAGTTCTCGATATGGACGGCTGCACCGTGGCCTGCAACAGCGCTCATTTCTTTTCGCCCTTCTCGGCAAACATCTGCATCGCCACCAGAAGGGGCACAATCATGATGAAAAAGATCAGTGTGTAGGCCGATGCCACTTCGAGCCGCATCGACGCGTAACTATCGGCGAGGCCGACCGGCAGCGTCTTGGTCAGCGGCGTGTGCAGCATCCAGGTCAGATTGAACTCGCCGAGCGACAGCGTCACCACCATCAGGGATCCGGCGAGAATGCCCGGCATCGCATTCGGCACGATGACATTGCAGAAACGCGTCCATGGCGACGCACCGAGCGAGGCAGCCCCCTCGTCCAGCGTCTTGATATCGACCGAGGCGAACACCGCCATCACCGAGCGCACCATGAAGGGCATGGTGAAGACCACATGGCCCGTGAGGATGAACAGCCACGACTGTCTGAAGCCACCGAAGCCGCCATAGGTCAGCAGCAGCGCCAGCGCGATGGCCAGACCAGGAATCGCCAGCGGCAGCGTGATGATCTCCTCGATCACGCGCGACAACCTTCCGCCCTTCACGTGTAAGCCATAGGCCGCGGGCACGCCGACAACCAGCGTCACTGCCAGGGTCGCGAAGGCGATCAGGAATGACAGCCCGATTTCACCGGCATAGAGGTTCCAGACCTGCACTACCCATTGCAGCGTGACGCCGGACTGGATGCCGCGAAAGTAATTGACCGTGACACCTGCGGAAATGGACAGCACCACCGGCACCACGAGGAACGCCGCGACGAGAAGGGTGAAACCAAGCTGGCCAGCGAAGATCAGGCGATCGCGCATCGGCTTACCCCGCCGCCGCGACGGTGCCGCCGCTCATTGAGCGGGCCAGCGCGAGGATTGCCCAGGCGATCGCGCCGAGTCCGATCGACAGCGCCGCGGAGATTGAAAAATTCGCGGCCAGCGTGAACTCCGTGTAAATCAGCATCGGCAGCACGTCGATGTTGGTCGCCAGCGTGAAGGCGGTGCCGAACGCGCCCATGGCGGTGGCGAAAGCAATCGCGCCCGAGGCGACAAAGGCCGGCCCGAGCGCCGGCAACACCACGTCGCGCTGGACAGCCCACGGACTGGCACCGAGCGAACGCGCGGCCTCCTCCAGTCCGATATCCAGCTTCTGAACCGCAGCCATCACGGTCAGGATCACGCGCGGGATCGAGAAATAGAGATAACCGAGAAACAGGCCGAAGATCGAATAGGCGAACACGACTTTCTCGCCCGTCACAGCGGCGGTGATGGCACCGATCAGGCCCTGACGTCCGGCCAGCAGAATGATCAGGAATCCCACGACTACGCCGGGAAATGCCAGCGGGAATGTCAGCATCGCGATCAACACGGCGCGGCCGGGAAAGCGATGACGCTGCAGGAACAGCCCGGCGATGGTGGCGATCACCAGTGTGGCAATCGTCGTCGCCGCAGCCAGCACGACCGTATTGATCAACGTGGCGCGATAGCGCGGCTCAGTGAGGATCGCGAGATAGGCGGACACGCCGCGCGATCCACCGGCGCCGACGGCGAGCAATTGCGCCATCGGCAAGAGGAAAAAGGCCGCTGTCACCACCACGAGCGGCAGCAGACAGATCCAGATGAAATGACGATGCGACATGGAATTATGGTGCCCCTGCCCCAACCGGGGCACCATTGTGCATCAACGGACTTCGGCGAGATAGCGGTCGCTGAAGCCTTTCTGCGCCAGCTCCATCTTGCCCCAGTCCACGCTCCTGGCGCGGGCATATTCGCTATCCGGCAGGAACTTGGCCTTCACCGCCTCCGGCAGGTCGATCTTTCGGGCCGGACGGAGGTAAGCGTTGGTCCAGATCGCCTGGCCCTTGTCGGACAGGAGATAATCGATGACCTTCTTGGCCTTGTCCTTGTGCGGCGCGTTCTTTACGAGACCGACCACATAGGGGAATACGACAGAGCCTTCGCAGGGAATGACGAATTCGAAATTGCCCTTCTCGGAATACTTGGCGCGATAGGCGTTGAAGTCATAATCGAACAGGATCGGCATTTCGCCGGACACGACACGGGCATAGGACGTCTGCTTCGGTACCATCGCGTCGTTCTTCTTCAGCTCCTTGAAGAAGGCGATAGCCGGATCGAAATTCTGGTCCGAACCGCCGAGCGCGAGGTTGACCGCAACGGCACCGACATAGCCCACGGCGGCCGAGGTCGGATCGAGATAGCCGATCATGCCCTTGTAGTCAGGCTTGGTCAGATCGGCCCAGCACTTCGGCACCGGCTTGCCGCCGAGCGCATCCTTGTTGACGAAGAAGCCGAGCGTGCCGGAATGGATCGTGGTCCAGTAGCCTTCGGCATCCTTCAGGCCAGCATCGACCTGATCCCAGCCGGCGGGCTTGTAGGGCTCGAGGGCATCCTGCGCCTTGGCCTTCATGCCGAAGGTGACGCCGAAATAGCCGATGTCGCCCACCGGATTGGCCTTCTCGGCGAGGATCTGCGCCAGCGCCTGACCTGAATTCTTGTTATCATGCGGCATCTCGATCGAGAGGTCGGTCTTCACCGCCTTGATCATCGACGCCCAGTCGGCCCATTCCGGCGGACAATTATAGCAGATGACGTCCGCAGCACGGGCGGGCTGCGATGCGACGGCGAGCGCTAGCGCGAACAGAGCAAATACCAAGCGGAATGGTTTCACAGCGATCGTCTCCATCTGTCGCGGGCAATAGCGCCGGCGCAAAACTGTTGAGGGGAATGCGTGACGCCCCACTATAGGCCCCTCGTGAAAGTTTTGCGACAAAGCCAACCCGCAGCGCGTTTGTGCACCGCAGCCCCCCGGGACCTATCGACAACGTCCCGCGGAGAGGGTGAAATCACCTGTCGCCGCTAACATTGGAAGCTGATGTGAAAGAGACGCCGGAACGCGATCGTGGCCTTCTCGGTCTGGTCGAGCGGATCATGAGACGACCGGGCGATCCCGAACAGATCAAACCCAAGCCCGACGCGGACGCCGATACCAGAGACGGATTCGATCCGATCGTTGCGGAAGACAGCCCGGCGGCGTCGCTGGAGCCGCAACTTGCGGTCGAAAGCACCCGCACGCTGAGCCGGCTGGAAATCGCGGATGTGATCCTCCGCGCGCTAAAGGGTATCGATGGCTGCCCGACAGCCGGCTTCGAAGTGATTGTCTATGGCACGAAACCGTGGAACGCCATGTTACGCATCACGCCGGCGGCCGGAGCGGTACCTGACGCGCGTGCCTGGCGCCAGCGTGTCCAGGACATGGTTCAGCTCTTGAGACATCAATACGAACTGCGCGAATAGACCGAAGGCTAACCGTCCATTCGCACCAACACGACCTCAAACGGGACGCCGGGCCGTTGCTTGACCACGCCTTTGCAGGATGCCGTCGTGGTCTTGGAGGTCCCGACCAGATCAATCTCGACTTCATCGATGCCGAAAATTGCTGGCTGCCCGTCCGCATGCCGGCGGGTCGCAATCGTCGCGGTGAAAGCATCGCCATTCTGAACGTAGGAGCCGCTATAGGCGATCACCGTATCGCTGCCCGACAATTGGCCATCGGCGAGCGTGATGATGCCCATGCCTTCCTTCTCGGGAATACGAAACCATGCCGAGTAACGGCCATCCGGGAGCATGACAAACCTGAACTGCAAGTTGCGATGCGGCCGAATACCACCAAGCCATCAGAAAGATGTTAACAAGATCGGTTGCATTGGAGCGATCGATCTTGCCCTCGCTGATGTTATGGGGCGCTACTTGCCGCCACCGATATTGCCGCCCTTAATATGGCCGAGCGAGTTGCTGCCGTAGGCCGAATTGCCGTGATTGCCGCTCATCGCAGCACTGCCGCGGAAGATCGCCGGCCCGCGCATCTGTCCGTAGGATCCGTAATATCCGTGGTGCGCCCTGTAGTCCCGATGGATTTTCTTCGCCGACGCCGCCGTTGCCGTGAAGCCCGCGATCATCAATGCGGCTGCCGCCGTTGCCAGAATCTTTTTCATGTTCAACCCTCCGTGATGCCCTGCAGGAAAACGCGTGTCGCTGCGTCTCGTTCCGGCACAGATCGTCGCAAAACGTGGCCCTTACGATCTCCGGACCTCCCGTACATAGGCCTGGTAACGCTTTGCTCACCATACAAAACGGGTGGCCCCGGCCCCGATCGGTGGTAAGGGGTGCTGCTTATTGCGCATCGAATAAATTGCACCGCCTTCGGATATCATGTTGCTCGATCAGTCCTCCATTTTCGCAGCGATCGGCCTGTCGAGCGCGGCGCTCGCGCTCACATTGCTCGCAACCTGGATCGTCGCGCGATCCGAGACCTATCTGCTGACATGGTCGATCGGTCTTGCGACCATAGTCGTTGCTGTCATCATCTATGCAGGCTTCGATCAGTATGACTCGCGCCTGCAGCTCGCTGCATTCGTATTGCTGCTCGCCGGCTTCGGCTTGATCTATGCGGGCACCACGCAATTCTGCTCGAACCAGGCCCATTGGACCCGCGCCGCCGTCGTCACCGCTGCGGGAATCGTTCCGACGGTGATCAGCTTTGCGCTTGGCTATACCGGCACCGGCACAATAGCTGCGAATTTTGGCACCGCCCTTCTCGTTGCGCTCTCGGCTGCGCAGTATTGGTACGCGCGCGCCGAAGCCCCATTGCTGATGGTGGCAAATGCACTGCTGTATCTCGTCACGGCCGCCTCTTTTGTGGCTTGCGGTGCCGAGCTCCTGCGTACCGGGCAATTCGTGCTGACCGATCGACCTATGAATTGGGCAGAACAGTTCAATTCACTAATAGTGATCGTCGGCCTGACCGGGATCGGTGCGCTGTCACTGACGATCAACCAGATCCGGACGTCGAACCGGCATAAATCCGATGCCATGACCGATCCTCTAACAGGCCTGCTTAATCGGCGCGCACTGTTTGGCGAAACTGCTACCGAGACAGCGTCCAACACCGCCATTCTGGTGATGGACCTGGATCACTTCAAAACGATCAACGATCAATTCGGTCACGCCGCCGGCGACCGCGTGCTGCGGGCCTTTGCCGAGGTCATCTTCTCGAACATTCGCGCCGAAGATGTTGCCGCGCGTCTGGGCGGTGAGGAATTCTGCATCGTCCTGTCCGGCTCGAGCCCAAAAGCGGCAGCCGCTGTCGCCGAGCGTATTCGATCGACGCTGGAAGCAAAGACGTTCCCGACCTCCGCTGGTGTCATCCATGCCACGGTCAGCGTGGGGATCGCGATCCGGTCATCTGAACCGGAAACGCTGCAGGCTCTGCTCAGCCGGGCAGATGCAGCACTTTACCAGGCCAAGGCGGCAGGCCGAAATCGCGTGCAGATTTCGGACTTCCATCTGGCCGCATGAGCGATGCGACGCTCGGTTCCATGAAAAATTAAGCACTGGCTGGCAGGTTGTGCTTTTCGGCAGAACGCCCCGATGCCCAGTCAGAAAACCATTGCCATAGAGACGCTCAACCTGCTGCGCGCCTCAGAACCACGTCCCAACGACAGCCATCTCAAGGCAGCGTCGATCGTCGCTTTTCCGCTCGGCCCCATCGAGGTCGAGCAAGTCACGCCGCGGTTCTTCGCCTCCTTCGCCATCGAGAGCCTGCTGCGCTCGATCTGCTATCGTGAAGAACAATGGCTGATCGAAGCCCGGCACAGCCATGCGATGCGGATGACGCTGAACTGGGTCGAGGCTGAAAGCTGACGACAGAATTATCCCTCAGCCGGATCATCCACTCATTGGATGCCGGCGCAGCGCTCCTTCGACCGCCCCTGTGACTATTATTTCGGTAGATTGAGCGAAAACCGCAGATTGATTGGCTGCAGCATTTCGGGCGGCGGCGCTTCACCGATATTTCCGCGGGTCAGCACGGTACGCAGATCGGTGGTGGCGCGATCGTCCTTGAAGCTCGCGAACGACACGCGCTCGACCGTACCGTCGGGATTAAGCCAGGCCTTGACGACCAGCGACGATGGCGGTCCGTCCTGCGTACCGTTGGCCTCTTTCAACCAGGCACGGAAACGATTGGCGATCTCCTCGTCGGCGGAAATCCATTCCTCAAAACGATACTTCACCAGCTTGGCAAATTGGCCCCAGGCAGGCGGCGCCGCTTCGGGGCTACGATAGTCCAGCCCTTGCGCACGCACCGGCGGCACCGGTGCGGAGATCAGACCAATCGACGCCAGCAGCGCAGAGAGCCTCGCAAAACGCCATCGCGACGGAGATGAGGACGGCCGGCGAAATAGCATCATGACAATAGCTCCTCTAGTTCACACAGATGACACGTGCTGAAATGCTGGCGGCGCGATGCGCACGAGATCCCGAACCCGCGATTTGCGGCCGGTCATCTTCCTGAAACCGGATGTTGCTGGCCGCGAGGAACGACTTGGCCCCGGCCGAGCCGACCGCGAGCACCCGATTGACGGATGTCTTCCGGCTGACGACACCTTCGATCAGGCCTCGTGAATCCATGACCGGCGCGCCACTGCTGCCGAATGTCACGGTCGAGTTCAGCGCAATATGTCCTGCTTCACCGCTGCCGGATGTCATACCCACCGACGCATTGGCAAGCACGCCCCCGCGTGCGAGCATCATCGGCAGGTTCGCATAATCAGCCGCAAACATCATGTCGTTGGGGGACGACGTCACGTTGCGGGGAAAGACGGCTGCGAGACCGCGGGTCTTTGCTGTGCGCAACAGAGCCAGATCATAAGGCGTCGACAGAGCGACAACGCGAGCCGACATCGCGCGACCTTCCTTCTGGATCACAATGCGACTGCAATCCTGAACCACATGTCGCGCCGTCAGCATATGCCCGGAATCATCGACAAAGAATCCGGTCCCTGCCCGCTCGCCGCGCTCAATCAGCGGCGACTCCGTTCGCGACAATGGCTTGGGCGGCGCGATCTGCGGCGCTTCGCTTCGCGTCGGAAGCAGCATTTGCGCACGCGCCGGCATGGGAGCCGCGCAGGAAAGCACCATGGCGACCAGTGCAGCGCGGGTGATTGAAATCTTCGATGACACGTGTCGAACCTAGCGCCGGCTCACCGGTGACGAATAGACCGGCGGCGGTGGCCGATACGGAACCACCGATCGTCCGTAATTCTGGCCGTATTGCTGCTGCACCCCCGGCAAATTCACGACGCCGATTTTGGTATCGCCAGACCTCGCATCGATCGGCGGCAAATTCAGCGTTGGATTGACCTTGTCGACGTCGCGCTTCAGCGTCTGATTGAGACACCCGAAGCTTCGCGCACCACCGATTTCGACCTCGACGCAGCGCTCGCGCACGGCCGGTGGAGGCGGCTGGCCGCCAATGATGACTTCAGGCTTTGGCTGCTCCAGCGGCTGTTGCGCCAGCGCTGGCGTCGCAAGCACGAGTAGCGCCGAGATCGCAAAGATCCTCGTTGTCATCGCTCTCTCACCTCGTCATCGGCTTCGGGCCACTTGCCTGCATCACAACCTGCGTCAGCCGGTTGTTCAACGCCGCAAAATCGACCCGGCCGGAATTGCGTGACATCAGGCATCGGCTGCCGCGGCATCCGGCAACGAGACTGGAGCCAACGGGCGACCCGAAGGTGGCGACCGGCACCGTGCCCGTCACGGGATAGCCAACCGCCATCAACCTGGCCCGCGCGCGCAAACAGTAGGTCACCGACAGATGGGAGAAGCGCGTCTCGCCGTGCCCGGCGCGATACTTCATCAGCGCAGTGCAGAGGTCACCGCCGGCCTTATTCCAAGCCTGTGCGAGATACATGACGCCATAGCGGATATTGACCTCGGGCGCCGCGAACTCCGCCATGGAACCGTTGAAGCCCAGCATGCGCGCAGTGGGCGGCATGACCTGCATCAAGCCGATCTCGCCATCGGCGCCGATACGGCTCGGATCGTAGCCACTCTCCACGCCCATCACGGCTTCCGCCACATCGGCCGGTAGATTTGTGTTGCGCACCTCCCGCTCGATCAACGAGCGATAGAGCGCCCTGGAATTGGAAGCACCGGACAGTTTTGGCGGAGCTGCCAAGGCTGCCGTTTTATTGCCAACGGCAGCCTTTGGGGGATTCGGTACTGTCGGTGGCGACTCGGCGACTTCCTCGGCGGGCCGACCGGACTCGGCCTCAGCCAGAACCGGTGTCGATATCAGGACAGCGCAGGACAATAGACCAGCCCAAGCCACGGCCAGGACGCCTCTTGCGAAGGCGCCGCTGGCCTGCCGGCCATACAAGCTGATCGATCGTCCTGACACGCCCGATTTCCGGACTCGTCAGGCGACACGAGCTTCGGCAGCAGCCTTCGGCTCCACCGGCGCCTGCACCTCAGATGCCACGACAGTCTTCACAGTATCAAGCTTCTGCAGTTCTTCGCGCAGATAAGGCACCAGGGCCTGAACGAGATGATCCCAGATCTCGACCTGCGCACGAAGATGGTTCGGCATGACGCCGCCGATGAAGGAGACATCCATCGTCATGGCGAGATAACCAGGCACGACCTGCAACCGGCCAAAGCGGCGCAGCGCGTTCCAACGATTGACGACATCGAGCGGCAATTCGCCCTCTATATTGAGCCACGCGCTAAAGGTGAAATCGACATAGCCACCATCTTGACTGGCCAGGCGGTTGCCCGGGCGAATGTCGAATGCAAAGCCGGCGGTCGAGGAACGCAGCAGCGGCATATCGCCGTTCGGCACGATTTCGACGCGATAGCCAACGGTCTGCAGCAGGTCACGCAGCGATTCGAGAGTGAAGCTGTTCAATACGGTATCGGACATGGGACGCATTCCTTAGTTACGGGATTTGCCGTCGAGCAGCTTGGCAAGAGCAAGTTCGTTGATGATCGGCGGCTGCTGCTTGAGCAGTTCGGCGAGATAGGCACGGCGCAATGCAGCGGCACGTTCGGTGCGTATCTGCCGGATCAGCTGATCGCGTACTTCGGGCAGCGTGCGCGTATAGGCGGCTTTGGTGTCGACAAGACGGATGATATGGTAGCCGTCATCCAGCGTGATGGGTTCGGACACGGCGCCCTTGGCCAGGCCGACGACCTGACTGCGGATTTCCGGCCGGATCTGGTCTTCCGGCAACAATCCCAGATCGCCGCCGCGCTCGGCGCTGTCGCCAGCCCCGCTGTCGCTACGGGCGATCGCCGCGAAGTCGGCCCCGGGCGCCTTCAGCTTCTTCTGCACGTCGTCGAGCTTCTTCCTGGCGGCGTCGACGGTTGCCTTATCCGCATCTTTCGCCATCGGAATGAAGATCTGCGCGAGCTGATACTGCCGCGGCACCAGGAGTGCAGCGCGGTTGGCATCATAGACCTTCTGCAAATCCTCTTCGCTGGGGAAATTCGCCGGCGGGTTGGAAACCGACTGCAAGTACAGTTCCACCATTGCGCTCTCGCGGACCTTTTCCAGCTGTGCTGCGACGGCTGGCTGCTGGTCCCACTTCTTCGCGGCCAGTTCCTGCATCACGAGCCGGTTGGAAAGCAGCATGCGCACGGCCTGGCTCAACAAGGCCGGATCCTGCGCCAGCGCGGCCTGCTCACGCGGCCCGAGTGCCGCGATGTAGGAGCGCATGTCATCGGCGCTGATGTCGCTATTGCCGATGCGGGCGACCACTTCACCCGATGACTTCGCCGACGCCACAGTGCTCGGCGCGGCAGCGCTTGACGCAGCAGGTGCCACGGGAGCAGCGGCGGCAGGTGCCGCTGCGGCCGGCTTCGGCCGCGCCGGCGCCGGTATCTGGGCCTGTGCGTTGCGGGGGTGGACCGGCTGCGCCGGCGTCTGAGCAATGGCAGACGACAGCATCAGGCCCGTGAATGTCGCGACACCGGCCGCTTTCAGGAAGGTCGCCGGGGAACGGGAACGCGTCATGGGGTCACCTTTTGCTCGAGCAGCTTGTCGTCGTAATCCTGCAGCAGATTCTGGATCTGTACGCGACGCGCACCGATCAGCGGCTCGTTGATGACCACCATGTCGCCAAACGATATGCCTTCATAGCGGTGCAGCAACTCACGCCCGACCTTCGTCAACTGCGCATTCTTTGCCACACAGCTCTTGGTGCTCGCCTTGTAGGCTGCGGCTTCCCCTTCGAACTTGGCACGTTCCGCGTCCTTGGCGCGGGCGACGGTTGCCGCCTCTTCGTAGGCGCTCTTCCATTTCTCCAGCGTCTGGTTGCGATCCTCCAGACGCTGGTTGAATTCATCGACCGCTTCGCGGTGGGTCTTCTCGACCTCCTTGACCTGCGCCTTGGCCGCGGCGATCTGCGACATCATCGCCGCCTTCTCGCGCTCGGCATCGGCCACCTTGGCCTGCAAGGCAGTCCGCTGGTCCTCAAGGGCGCGGGTCTGAGCCGTCGCGCTGCGCAGAGCCTCACGCAGCTTGTCCGACTCGGCATCGGCGTGGGCTTCATGGCTGGCCAGGATGGCCAGCACCGCCACTAAACTCAGAATACGATTTCGCATGATCAGAACCTTGCATTCAGATCGAACTGAACCACGTCGACGCTATACGGCGAGCCGGCGATGTTGTTGGCGCTCATCCAGCGTAGCGACGCCCAGACATTGTCCGAAATACCGAGATTGCCGCCAATGAAGTAGCCCTTGAGGTTGGTACCGCCGAGGCCGAAATCGGAGTCGACGAAGGCGTCCACGGCCGCGTCGGATTCAAGATACTTGTATCCGGCGTGAACATTCCAATCCCACAGTCGTTTGACTTCCTTATGACCAACCGTCACACGGCCCATCCAGCCCTGGTTTCCGCCGTCAAATACACCCGGAGGGCCACCGGCGACGGTGGGGCCGATATTGTTCTGGGCCACCGCGGCAATCGCACTACGGTTGAAGGCTGTGTTGTTGACATACTCGCCATCAAGAACGACGTGCACGGGATGGAAGTCACCGAGATCCAATTGACCACTGACAACAACCGGACGGAACTGGCTGGCCAGCCCGAAATACTGGTACTGGGAAGTCGGAGCGCCACCAGTCGACGGATTCACGAAAATATTGCGCAACGTTCTGTAGGTGTTGCCCTTCTGAGCGAAAGATGGCCGGGTCATATCCGTATCGCAAACGTCGCTACTGCTCACGACGACGCACGTTGAAGACTCCCGACCTTGCGTGTTGGTGAAATCATAATAGGCAGCGCTCAACCGCAAGGCCGAGTACGGCGCAAACTTTGCGCCCACGCCAAGCTGGGCACCAAACAGCCATTTGTCGTTGCTCGGGACTTTCTCGTACAGCCCGCTATTCACATTTGTGAGATTGATACCGGCGTTCAAATCGCTGTTGTAGGTCGGGAATGCACCGGCAACGATGAACGGCGTGATGCCGTCGGCAACCTCGTGCTTCGCCTGTACCGCAAATCCGTCGAAGCCAAGATCCTTGTGCCAGACCAGATCCGTCGGCGACCAGAACGGATTGTCAAAGCGACCGATCGAGAACGTCAGCTCATTCCAAGGCTCATAGCGCGCATAGGCACGATCGATCCAGAGCGCGTATTTCGAAAAATTTCCACCCGTTGTGCCAAGCGATTGGTTGGTCGATACAGGCGAGTTGCTGTCACCGCTCGCCAGGCGAATGCCGGCCGTGAACTGATCGTTGATATCGATATCGGCACCAAGCCGCATACGCAGACGCGCGCGATCCCGGTTCTGCGACGCGTTATAAGTGGGTGCATTGTAAGGGTTAGCGTCCGAAATATCGTAAGGCGAACCGGTATTGATCGCGTTGAAATTGTAGGCGCCCCCCTGATCGTTGCCGGTCGGGTAGAACTGGCCCTCGTAACGTGCCCGCAGATCGCCGTAGAAACGGATGCGTTGGGCCCATTCCGGATACTTGCCGGGCGATGCCCAGTTTTCAGTCTGCGCCTTCGCCATCACATCGCGCTTGATCTCTTCGCGCAACTGGCGCTTCACGACCTCCGGCACATATGTCACATGCTTGGTGCCGGGGGGAGATGCCGCCGCTGCGGCGGCACCGGCAGTCTTGGCCGCTTCCTCGGCGCGCATCGTGGCGCCCTTGGCGGCTTCGCGAGCGACATAGGCTTCGTCGTCGGCCTGCTTGATCAGTGCCTCGGCCTGCTCTTCCTTCAGCACGCCCTGTTTGACCAGCATATTGACGAGATTGATCGTCGCGTTCGGCGACGTCGCCTTCGCGCGCGACACCGTGGGACGCTTGGCATCAGCGCGGCTGCCGGCATCCTGCGCCAGCGCAGGAACGCTACAGACAAGCGCGCACATCGATACTGCGAGCGGCGTCAGGCGCCAGGCGGTATCGGATTTCTGATGAAACATCGGTCTCAAGTCCCCTAACTAGTCTAAGTGATGCGTGTCGTCCGTCTGCTATCGACGGCACTAACTCGATTTTTCAGCGATCGTGACGCGGGTCACCATCGGCATGGGCATATCGTTGGGTGGCGGTTCGCGTAGCGTCATCTTTCCAAGAACTTCACTTTTAATCGCGGCATCGACTTCCGCGTTGCCGGTAGATTTCTCGAGCTCGACACGTTCGATGCGACCGGTCTGTTTGTTGATCCAGATGCGGATTACCGACTTCATCGATATTTTTTTGACAGTTGGGTTGGCCTCGAGGGCATCTTTGACCTGCCGAGTGACCATCGCGTCGTACCAGCCCCAGCGGCTGCCACCGCCACCGCGACCGCCATAGGGACTGCCGCCCACCTTGCTGCCGAGATTGAACAAGTCACTCGGAGCGGTAGCCTTGGCGTCGAGGGCTAGCGGCCCCGGCGGCTCTTCGTTCTTTGCATCCTTGACCGGGTCATCGACCGGCTTTTCAACCGGTGTTTCCTCGATGGGCTTATCGACCATCTTCGGCTCTTCGATTTCCTTCGGCTTTTCGATCATCTTCTCCGGAGGAGGCGGTGGCGGCGGCGGCGGCGGCACAATGTTGACGACGGTCATTTCGCGCACCAGCTTCGGCGGCGGCACATCGCTGCCGCCGGACAACATGAACCAGGCGCCTCCAAACAGTGCAGCGATGACTAACAGCGCGCCGCCGTAACGCAGCAACGATTTGCGCTCACTCCCACGCCCCGATGGCTTGTCGTTTTCGGACCCGGTCATCATGATGCGACCCCGAGAGGTGCTCTGTCGGAGATGCGCTCGATCACATATTGCAGCACGAAGGTGACGAGGGAATCGAAGTCCGTGGTCTGAATGATCAGCCGAGTGCCGCTCGGCGCTTCAATCACCAGATCGTATTCCGACGTATGCGCATCAAACTCGACATAGGCATCGTCATCGAGTGACAGGCGCAAGTACGGAGTGTGCGACAATAGCAACGTCAAGCTGTCCGACGGTGAATCTAGCTCCGCGATCCGGCGTCGCAGCAATTCGGCGAGCTTCACCAGTAGCGCCTCTCCGCGGATCGGGAACGGCAAGACGACGCCAGGCTCACGCGGCGCCTTCTCGATCGCCGTCGCACCATCGATGGCCGGGCCCCTCGCGGGTGCGCCTGCGCCCTCACCCGTCCGGCGCAGCCATGACCACAAGGTCTTGAACGCCTTCTTGGTATCGTCCTGAATTTGCCCGGGGGTATGCATCGGCCCGTTACTTCACGAGGGGTTTGGTTGCGAGACCGACTTGCGTCACACCGATCCGACCCAGCAGATCGAGCACATCCATCACGCTCTGGTACTGCGTCTGCGCGTCACCGCGCAGGACCACCGGAAATTCCGGAGTCAGCGCCTTCTGCTGCACCAATCGTTGCTCAAGTTCCGGCAGCGTGACGGGTATGGTGTCGAGGAAGATCTTGCCATCATTGGCGACGGTGATCGCCTTGGTGGTCTGCGTCGCCAGACTTGGCGCCGCAGACGCTTTCGGCAGATTGACCTTCTGTCCTTGCACGGTCGCGGTGGTCATCACGATGAAGATGATGAGCAGCACGTAAGCCAGGTCCAACATCGGCGTGATGTTGATATCGTCATAGGGCTTGGATTTGCTCTGAACCTGCATCGTTCCTACTCCGCGGCCTGGCGATGTTCAGCCGGCAGATCGGACGAGTAGAACTCAGCCATCTTGGTCACGAATTCGTCGATGAAGACCTGCATGTCGCTGGTCAATTCGCCGATACGCGTCACCAGATAATTGTAGGCGAACAGCGCCGGGATAGCGACGACCAGACCTGCCACGGTCGCAACCAGGGCCGCCGCAATGCCTGGTGCGATCGCGTTGACGTTGACGTCGCCGCTCTCGGCGATGGCCGCGAAGGTGATCATGACGCCGACCACCGTACCAAGCAGGCCGAGGAACGGTCCGCCGGAGATCGCAATGGTCAGGACGACCATCAGGCGATTGAGCCGCTGGGTTTCCTTGACATAGGCGCTGTCGAGCGCTGCACGGATTGCCGCGATGGCGGCGCCGCTCAGGCGGATCACATCGCCATTGCCGAAGCGATGGCTGATCTGTTCGGCACCCACATGATAGATGCGGTACAGGGACGAGGCGCGAACCATCTGGGCTTCGTCATCGCTCAGCTTGCTGCCGAGGACGGCGGTGTCGTCATCGGCCTCGCCGCGATCGAGCGCCGTCAGATTCGCCGCCAGCTTGCGGAAGCTCTTCATGAAGCGATCGTTGGCCTTGGCCTGCTTCTTCAGGTAGCTGACGCGATCGATGGTCACCATCCAGCTCGCGATAGCCATGAGGATCAGGAGGCCGATGACCACCCAGCCGTCGATCGTGACCGACTTCAGGATGATCGCGAAGTAGCCCGAGAGCCAGCTCGCGGTCTCCTCGTCGGCGCTGAAGGAGATCAGCTTCGTGGGCTGGCCACCCTGCGTCACGGCGGCATATTTGATGAAGCCGGCCGGACGAGCGAGCTTCGAGATCTGCAATTCGTCGATGTCGCCGATAAAGCCGGACATCGCAGCAGCGGCAACGGGCGCCGACGCAGCGTCGGTGGCAGCAGGTGCCGTACCGTCTGCGGCTGGCGCAGCGTCCGCGGCCGGAGCTGCGACTGCGACAGGAGCCGTATCGCCGCCAAGGCGGGCAACACCGCTCAGCGCAGGCAGCGCCGCGTTCAAGGTCGCATAGGACGCGCCATCAAGATACACCGTGACCACACCGCCATTGGCGGTGACGGCGACATGATGCCAGGAATTGGCTGCGACTGGCGCGCCAGCGCCACTGCGCTGGGTGCCAGCCGCATTGCTCACCTCGACGAACGGGGCACCGTTGTCGAGACCGATGATGACTGCATTCGCGGCGTCGCGGCGGCTGTACAGCGCAGCGTTCGGCTGCAGCGCGGCCGGCCTGATCCAGGCGGACCAGGTGAACGGCGCACTGTCGGCCATCGCAAGCGACGACGACGCGGGCAACGTGACCGGCACGCGGCCATCAAGGCGCAAGCCGGTCCCGATCAGCGAACCGTCCGCGGGCTGCCCGACGCTCTGCGCATTGCCGGCCCAGACAGTCGAGTCGATCGCCGGCATACCGCGTTCATTGAAATGATAGACCAGCGCCGTATCCGGGTCATAAGTGCCCTTGGCATCGTTGGTGGCGGCGGCTTTCTTGTTGCCGTAATACAGCCAGAACTCGGACTTCGCGCCAGGCGCCACGTTTGGAAGTGCAACCCACACCAGAGCTTCACCGAGCAGCGAATCCCACTTCTCGATGTGATGCTTCAGCGGGGTCTTGTCGTCCGAGGCCACGAAGCGCAGATCGCTGCCGTCATCCTTCGCAAGACTGAAGCGGAAATTTCCGACGTGCAAACGAACCAGGGTCGGCGCGGTGCCGATCGGATCGGTGATATTCGCTCCCGTCGCGCTGGAATCGATATTGATCTTCTTGCGCAACTGCCACTCGTCATTCCACCAGGCTTGCGCCGACGATGGGAACAGTGTCACCGCTGCAGCAAAACCCAGCAGAAGTCCTGCGACCGTATTCTTTGCGCGTCGTCGCAATGTCGAATGGCGTTCGCCGCTCATGTGCCCGCACCCCATAACCATCAGAATTCACCCCAAAGTCGGAAATTGACGCGGCCTGTACCGGCCTGCGAGTAAGTTTGGCTGATCATCGGCACCGAATAGGCGACCATGCCGTTGACGCCATCGAACACCTTGAAACGCGTTCCCGCGCCATAGCTCCAGACATCGAATTTGGACTGCTGTTCGGGCAACGGACGCTGGATGCTCACGTGACCTGCGTCAGCGAAGCCAAAGAAACGCCATTCGTTGAATGTGACGAAGCGCGGCGCTCCCTGCCCGGTTTCGTCTTTCATTTCCTTCTGAAGCATCGGACCGAGGTCCGGCGTGCGCAGTTCGAGATTGCCGACGATGCCATCGTCTCCGAGGACCTCGGATTCGAGATAGCCGCGCACGGTATCGAGGCCACCGATGCTGAACTGTTCACTGGACACGAGCGGTCCGTCCGCAACCTGCCCCTGCACCTTGCCGTAGAGCTGGAAGCCCTCTGGCAATTCCTGGGTATGGGCGACGTCGACATTCAGATGGGCAAAGCTCGCGGACGCATAGGCGCGCTTGTTATCGAACGCGATCCAGTCACTGCTGGGCGTTCGCATATTGTACGTCACGGCAGCGTTGAGCTGCGTCGTCGACTTTTCGAGTTGGAACGTCGCACCGTAGCTGGCAACGAACGGATAGTAGGTGACCGGTGACGAGAATCCGGTCGCAGCGCTCTGTACGGTCTGGTCGAAGTGCTTGTAGTCCAGACCGGCCGAGATGGTATGGAACAGGTTCTCCCGGGCCGGCAGCGTGATCACGGCGCGACCGCCGAAAATCTGACCGGGGCCGACGACGTTCATGCCGCCGATGCTTGCGACATTGCTGCTCGACTTCACGGCATAGAACAGCACCGTCAGCCAATCGACATCCGGCACACGCGCCAGATATGAACCCGAGAAAACCTGAGCGTCATTGGGATTTTCCGGGGCGACCTGATAGCTGAAGCTGAACGAATGGCCGAGCTGCCACAGATTGTCGTAACGCACCGTACCCAGCAGGCGCGTCGCCGTCGTGTTGGGAGACCGCCGATTATTGACTTCGAGGCTCGCATGCAGAGGCGCCTTGTCCTCGACATTCAGATCCACATCGACCGTACCCGGCGCAATGCCGGCCCGCAGCGCGGGCGTGACGCGACGATCAGGCCACTGATTCAGGCTCACGATATCGCGCGTGACGTCATTGAAGTTCGGGACCGAACCTTCCTTCAGCGAAGGCGCCTTCCCCGCGATCTTGTTGAGATCGAAATAGCGCGAATTTTTCACACGCAACTGGCCGACCTTCAGCTCCGAGACCTTCAGGATGACCCTGCCTGTCAAGGCATTCTGCTGCGGAACGGACACGCTCACGGTCTGAAAGCCCTTGTCGTGATAGGCCTTCTCGAGCGCGGCACGCGCCTTCTCGACGTCATCGGCCGATTTGTTCGGCCCGAGAAATGGATAGATGGCTTCTTCGACCTCGATTTGCGGCAGCGTGTCGGCACCCTGCACAGCAAAATCGTCAATGTCGAAACGCTGAAGCGGCGCGCTCGGCTTCGCTTCGGCCGCAGGCTTCGCGGCGGCCGACTGGCCAGCATCGGAAGACTTGACGCCGGAAGACTTGGCCTCCGCCTGCTTCTGCGTGCCCTGCTGGGCCGTCTTGGCCTGCGCAGAACTTGTTGCGCCGCAGAAGCTACCAATTGCCAGCATAAGCGCTGCTGGAGCTACACAACGAAGCCAATTCAATCGGATACAAGCCGTGCCGACATCATCGCGATAACCAAGAAGCATGTTTCAAGCCCATAAGAGGGCACACCGATCGCAGGCCGTTTGCCTCCGATCAGGTCCCTATGTCTTGAAGACGTTTGGAAGCGATCCAACCCGCAAAAGAAAATTAAGGGATTGGTGCAAACCGAATCACCCGCAATTTGCTCCGCAACATGATTGCGGAGCACAGCACCAGAATGCAGGCACTGCCGTCGCGGCACAGTGCTATAATTGAGGTCTGTCGCGGATGCCTGATCAGCTCAGGAGAACGATGCCACCTGGCAAGGAGCGCACATCGGCACCGAATAGTTGCCGGACCTGGGCAACGAAATCGTCAAGCTTGTCAGTATGGAAGGTACCGTTGACCAATCGCCGGCCAAGATCACTATTGGTCACGACGATCTTTCCGGGACGATAGCGATTGACCTCGCTGACCACGCCTGCGAGCGGCTGATCGCGGAAGATCAGCAATTTTTCCCGCCACGCAGTTGCACGCACTGCATCGGGGACGGACGATGGCACACCGACCGCTTCCGTGGAGGAGTAGGATGCTTGCTGGCCGCGCAAAAGCTGAACACTGCGGCCATGTTGCGAGATGGTCATGGCCCCGTCCATGCAAATCGCCTGAACCGCACCATCGATACAACGAACATTAAATTCGGCGCTGGTCGATGAAATCTGCCCACTGCCGGCGACGAGGATCAAGGGATCCGATGCTTGCCGCTTCGCCGTGACCGCGGCCTCGCCGGTGATCAATTCCACACGCGCGGTGTTTCCCTCCGACCGCACCGACAGACTGGTCTGGGTGTTCAGCTTGGCGGACACATTCTCGGCCAGCAAGACATCACGCTGCTCGCCTTTGGCGGTGCGATAATCGGCCGACAATTCCACCAGCGACGGCCACATCCCCAACGGCGGATCGACCAGCATATAGCCAGCCACTGAGGCTGCGATAGCGCCGCCGATAAAGCCGCGCCGGCTGACCATCCGACGCGCACCCGAGGAGACCAGCGTAACGAATGGCCGCTCGTTTCGGCGCTCCAGCTGCGCACCTAGCGCACCAAGATCACGGAACACCCTTGCGGCCTGAACGAAAGCTTGCTCGTGCAGATCGCTCTGATGGCGCCATCGCTGCAGTGCCTCGGCATCGTCCGTCGTAGCCTGGCCTGACCTCAACAGGAGGACCCAATCCATGGCGCGATCATGCAAGGCAGTATCAAGCAATCCGGGATCGTTGATCGGCTCGGTCACGCCACCAACACCCGGCTCGCAGGCACGACAAAACAACCGGGACCGGTTGTGCCAATAAAATCCTGGGCATGTCGCGACAGATAATTCATGTACGGGACAGATCTACTGATCCTGATGAATGCAATCCAATGCACACCTTCTAGATATCTAGACGGTTGAGGCAAGGCTATCCCGCAATTCATCCTGAAGAAAATGCAATAATAGTGTGGGTGTCTATAGCTCGAAGCTGACGGAACACGCTTGAAATGACTAGCTGCCGAATCGTTTCACGATTTTGGCCGCGGTCCTCCGGCACGCCGGATCAGGGTGCGCCCCAGACGTCCAGCGCAGTGCTTCAAAGCGTTCTTGAGATCGATCTCGACTGTACGCACGCTCACACCGAGAAGAGCGGCGATCTCGTGATCGGGCATCTTCTTGACCACCGCGGCCATGAAAACCTGCCGCGATCGTGACGGAAGCTCCGCCAGCGCCCGATCCAGCGCTTCGATCTCCTGACGCCCTTCCACAATGGTCGATGCATCCGGGGTATCATCCGGAATGTCGAGCAGTGCCTCGACGGCATCTAGACTCAAATGCCGGCGTTCAACTCGCCGGCGATCCGTCGCCACATTGAGCGCAATGCGAAACAGGAAGTCTTTGGGGCTCTGCACCACGGTGGTATCGGACACGCGCTCGACGCGCAGAAACGTCTCCTGCAGTGCCTCGCCGGCGAGCTCGGCCGATCCCAAACGTCGTGTCAAACGCTTGAAAAGACCGCCGTAATCGGCGGCGAGAACGCTGCGCAACGTTGTGTGGTTAGACCCGGTCAACACTTACAGCCCTTGTACGCACAGCGGCGAACTCAACAACCCCTGAGGATGCTAGTTACCGGTAGCCCGTGACAGATTGATTACAGAAATTGCAGCGACGAAGACGAACTAACCCTAGACTGTAGTTCGACCATGCCTCAGAAATCGACCGGGAATAGAACCGTGAGCAGCTCCGGCATGTCCGCCGGGATTCGCGGCAAAGGCTGGGCCCTGCGGATCAGTTCAACGGCTTCCTGATCAAGAATGGCCTGCCCTGAACTTGCTTTGACGCCGACCTGAACCACGCTGCCGTCACGCCGCATCGAAAATGCGACGAGCACCCGTTCCCGCTGCCCATCGCGATTGGCCGCTTTGGGATATCGCTGGTAGCGCTCGATATGCGCATTCAGCATTTTCTGGAAACGAAATGCTGCGCCGGCTGGAACAGGCTGCGCCTGGCCGGAACTTGCCGGCTTCTGTTGCGGCGAAGACGCTGGCCGCGGCGGAAGCACAGGCTCCATCGGCGGAGTCTCTTCTTTATATGTCGGCTGGGATGGCGCCGCGATACTTGGCACAGCCTGGAAATCCGCGATTGGTGGGCTGCTCTGAACTGATGCCTGCTTGAACTCCGCAGGTGGCGCCGGCGCCTGAATGAGCTCGACATGGATTGTCGCGTCACCACTGTGAAGTGCCGAGCCGCTGGGCTGCTGATGCAGCCAATAGACACCAGCGGCAAGCAGGATGGGCACCAGCACAATGGTGCCGGCGAACCAGCGCCATTGCACGGAGAATCCGGCAACCGCCTCGCCCTGGGAATCTGCCTGGGCGGCCGCCTTGATCTGATCCATCCCCTTCCAGATAATCGGTAATCCCATCACATCGACCGAACATTGATGATAATCGTCACAGGCTGCGGTGTGTTGGCCGGAGGCGCCTGACTGATCTGAAGTCCATCGAGCAGCCGCGAAATGGCGTTGTCTCTCTCTTGGTCGCCTGACGAACGGAACACCTCAGTCTTCTGCACAGTGCGCGGTCCATCGATCCACAATTTGATGCCGGCGCTATAGCTGCCGCTTCGCGTTCTGGCATCCTTGCGGAGCGCTTGCTGGATATCGGCCCTGATGATCCCGTTATAGGCCTGCAATTGCGAACCGTCATTGCGATCGGTGGGACGGCGGACCCGCAGGGGTTCAAGAACGAGATCCGCCTTGTCGAACACAGCTGCGGGTGGGTTGTCGGGATTGCTCAAGGCCGGCGCCAGCGTAACCGAATTGACGCGGGTATAATGAATGGTCAGGTCGGTCTCGGACAGCAGAATCCGCAAAGCCGCATCGCGCGTCATGTCGCCCTCGACGCCGGTCGAATAGCGGCCGTTTGCGACACCGCTCTCGTAGAGCAGCTGGACCCCCGTAGCTGTACTATAGGCTTGCAGCGCCGACGCCAGCGGCTGGCTTGGGATGTTGAATCGCAACGGCGCGAGATATTGCGGGTCGTCGCTCGCCGCCATGGCTGAGACCATCGCGCCAAGCGCAGCAACGATGGCAGCGACAATCATCAATCGGCGTGGAAATTTGCGGCGATACGCCCGCAGCCATGACTCCCTGGCGCCCCAGCGCCGGTCCGGGCCAAGTTCGCTCCATCGCTGGCTGATAAACATTAGACAGACCTTGATTGGCTCTGATCGTCACGACGTCGTCGGCATGTCTTATCCGGGAGCCATGTCGATCAGCAAGCCCGCCTGGAAATCAGATGATCGCTGCTATCGATTTCCCGATACGTGTTACCCGCAAGCCGCTTTATGAAATTTTTGTGACAGTCATCTTTCGGGCCGACGGCGATCATGACGGGCCGATAACTGACTGTTGCGTCGTGCGCAGCAAGTAGCGCATCGCCGCGAGCACCGGCGATCCATGCGTGGTTCGCCCTTCAATCAGGGGCGACGTCCGAGCTTTCTGTTCTTGCTCCAGCCATTGAAGAATAGGGTGCTGCGACCCGGGAGATTGCCCGCAGCGAAGAAGCCGCTTTAGCTGCCCTTCTTGCCGTCCGCCGCGAACTGCTTCAGGAACGCGGTGAGATCCTTGATCTCCTGCTCGTTCTTGATACCGGCAAAGCTCATCTTGGTGCCGGGGATCTTGCCCTTCGGGTCCTTGATATAGTCGGTGAACACCGCATCGTCCCAGGTCAGTCCGGAATTCTTGTTGGCGTCGGAATAGTTGTAGCCCGCCACTGTGCCCGATTTGCGCCCGAACAACCCGTTCAGGATCGGCCCGACAGTGTTCTTCGCGGTCTCGCCGACCTGATGGCAAGCGCGGCACTTGTTGAAGGACTTCTCCCCGGCAGCAACATCCTGCGCCATGGCATCGGTTGTCATCAGCGCAAGCGACAAAGCGAGCAGCGAAAAGCGGAACGTCATCCTGATCAAACCTCAGATGTGGTGATTGTTATGGCGTGCGAGCCATCGCGACAAAGACAACGACGAATGCCCACACCTGCTATTCGACCTTCGGCCCGGATTTTCCATCAGGCGTAACGTCGATGGACATGGCCCGCCCGGTGACCTTCGGCGCTGGCCGGCAATCCTTCATGCACGGGTTCTTGTTCCAGAACTGTTTCTCGGACGTCTCGCGATCGTCCTCGAAAAACGCCGCTGCATTGGGCATCTTGATCGACGTAAAATTCTTCTCGTTAAGTTCGAATGTCTCGCCCTTGACGATATCGTTCATGCTGAGAATGTAGGCCGTCAGCGCATAGACCTCGTCATTGGTCAGCGACTGCGCATTGCCATAGGGCATCGCGCGCTTGATGTAGTCGAACACGGTGGACAGATCGGGCCAGAACGAGCCGACAGTCTTGTCGGGCCGGTCCGCCTTCAATGTCCCGGCGCCGCCGGCAAGCACCGGCCATCGACCGACGCCCTGCCCAAATTCGCCGTGACAGGACGCGCACTTCTCCTGAAACAGATCGTCGCCCTGCTTCACGGTGCCCTTGCCGACCGGAAGACCGCGCCCGTCCGGCCGCACGTCGGTGTCCCAGGCCGCGATTTCCTCGGCCGTGGCTGCCCGGCCGAGCCCGAGCTTGGCGGCGGGCTTGGCCGTATCTCGGTTCGCCATTTGCTGCGCCGAGCCAGGCGCATTCATGCCGCCGAGCAGAAGCATCGCCAGCACCAGCGTCAGGGCATTAGCCGATTTCGACATTTTCAGTCTCCCCGCTTGAGCGCACCAGCCAGGTCTGAATGCCGTTATTGTGGTAGATCGAGTTGACGCCGCGCACCTTGCGCAGATCGTCCTTCGATGGCTGCACATAGCCGGTGGAGTCGATGGCGCGGGACTGGATCATCAGCTCCTGCCCGGTCCAGTCGAAATCCACATAGAAGCGCACCACGGACTTGTCGAAGACCGGGCCATCGATGCGCGCGGTCTGCCAGTTGCGCCCGCCATCCATCGAGACGTCGACGCGCTTCACCGTGCCGCGGCCGGACCAGGCCAGCCCGCTCAGCACGTTGCGCCCCTTGTGCTTCAACGGCGCCTGCGGCGACGGGTTGGTGACGACGGACTTCGCATCCATCACGAATGTATGTTTGCGGGAATTTCCGTCGGCCAGAAGGTCGGTATATTTCGACGTCTCCTCGCGGGTCTGCCACGGCTGGTCGCCGGCCTCGATGCGGCGCAGCCACTTGACCCACAGATTGCCTTCCCAGCCGGGAATGACCGCGCGTAGCGGATAGCCCTGCTCGGGACGCAGTGCCTCGCCGTTCATGGCGAAAGCGATCATGACATCGTTCAGCGCCTTCTCGATTGGCAACGACCGGTTCATGCCGGCGGAATCGGCGCCTTCCAGCATCAGCCACTTGGCATTCGGCTTCAGCCCGGCCTCATCCAGCAGCACCTTCAGCGGCACGCCGGTATACATCACGTTATGGATCATGCCGTGCGTGAACTGACAGCCATTGAGCTGGCTGCCGCGCCATTCCATGCCGGAATTGGCCGCGCATTCCAGGAAATACACCTTGTTGACACGCGGCATCCGCTTGATGTCGTCCATGGTGAAGACCAGCGGCTTGTCGACGAGGCCATTGATCATCAGGCGATGATCGGCGGGATTGATCTCGGCGACCCCGCCGTGATGCCGTTCGAAACACAGACCGGACGGCGTGATGATGCCGTCGAGGTCGTGCAGCGGCGTGAAGTTGACCGAGGACTCCGCGGACGCGGTCAGCCACGGGACGTCGCGCCTGATCACGTTCTTCTCGAATTTCGAGGGCACGCCGTAGGGATGTTTATCGACGCCGTCGCCGAGATAGCGCTGCCAGTCCTGCACCTCGGTAATCAGCGCTTCGGATTTCGCCGTCTCGCCTGCAAGCGCAGGAATCGCCGACAATGCCGCGCCCGCGCCGGCCAGACCTGCCGCGCCGAGAAAACGACGGCGATTGAGCGTTTCCGCTGATGTTCGATCAGTCATGCGACAAGCTTTCCTGTCTCTGCAATACGACGCCTGAATCAGGAACCGGTCACCTTGACCGCGGTGTTGGGTTCGATCCTGACGGTCGATACCTTCGCCACATGCGCCGCCACCACGTCCCAGATCGGCGGCCCCTGCGTGTTCTCGTTGATGCTGGCCCAGCCCGAGACCGTGTAGGTCTTGGTGGCTTCGATGGGCTTGCCGGACTTCAGGTGGGTCATCGCGGAAATGCGCGAACCCATCGGCTTGGAAATATCGATCGCGTAGCCCATGCCGCCCATGCGGACCATGTCGCCGCCGCCCTGGAAGTACGGATCGGGATGGAAGAT
>NZ_JBGMOE010000196.1:0-37200 GCF_041424195.1 Tardiphaga sp.
GCACCTGGTGAGCCTGCTCTGTTGTCTCTTTCTGGCCAAAGATGGGGCAGGATCACGAGACCGTCAAAACCTTAATGAAGCGTCTCAATGACGGCATAATTCTTTTGCGGCGCGATCCGGCCGGACGAGGTGCGGGCGTTGCCGCAATGGTGCCTGCGGTTGATCGTCCTCATCGAAGCGCGGGCCGAACCGCGGCTTCGCACGGTCGAAGGTCTCTGGCGCCGGTCGACCAAAACTAAACCAGGCAGGATCACTGATTTCATCCGCGGGGAACGACTTCTTCCCGAGGCCGAGATCGATGCGATTCGCCGGGACGCACCAACCGACCTGATCCGTTTCCAGGATGCCGCGAGCCTCGTGCCGTTGAGCGAGCGTCCCACGATGGAGGAATGGCTCGATAGTTTCAACGCCGGACAGATAGAGGCAGCATGACCGACCAGACATCGCGCATCGCCGCGCTCAACGACCGCTGTCGGCAGGGGCTCGATCCCACCGGCCGAATCGTCATCACTGCCACCTGCCTTGCAACCCTCGCAGGGGAGGGCGGCAAGGTCGCCGAGATCCTGGCCCAGGCCCAGATAATGGCCGCCATTCGCCGCTACGTGTTCAAGCCCGACAATGGCTGCGAACGTGCACGGGGCGATCTCGTCATCGCCGGCCATGCCATCCGCTTCACCATCGACTATTACGATCTCTCGCTCGAATGGGGGTCCGAAGACCCCGCCGACCCGCTGGTCACGACACGAGTGATGACGATCATGCTCCCCAGCGACGACTGACGGTCGCTCGTCTTTCGAACACCCAAACCCGGAGACAAGCCATGCGGCGGATTACACCGGCCGGGCCCGAACACGGGCAGGCGATAGCAATAGCGGTTGAGCGTTTGCGCGAAGCTCGTACTCTTCTTCGGCAGGCCGGCGCACGCCAGGCAGCCTCCGCTGCCGGTAAAGCGATCAGCAGCGCCGAAGGCGCTGCGCGGCATGTGCAACACAGGATCCGGAGGACGACCCAATGAGCAGGCATGACCTTCAGCCCAAGGCCGACCAGCCATACGTCGTCCGCGCGACCATCGGTTGGGACCGGCCGCTTCAGACTTACTTCGCGCAGGTCTTCTTCCGCACCGAGGACGAGCCTGACGAAGGCGAAGCCCTGATCTGGTTCGGCACCGAGCCCGGGGAGCTCCTAACGGCCGAGGCCGCGATCGCCGTCGTCGCGCCCCATGCCGAGGTGCCCATTGGCCTCGCCGATGAGCTCGATGCCGAGATGCGTGCTACGATCGGCATGAAAGACGGACAGCATCAGGCCGCGGCAAAGCGGTCGCTTTTCGGCTCGATCCACTGATCAGCTGACGCTGTCGCGTCGTTGGTCGTGCGGTCGATACGGCCGCCGCCCAAACACCATTCATCCACCCGCGTCGCCGGACCTGCCGGCAGCGCTCACCGTCGCGTGCCCGCGGCACCGATGATCAAGGAGCTATTATGGCAGACCGTGTTTCAGCATCGATCGTTATCGGTGGATCACTCTCCGCGACGGCTTACACCGAGCTTGTCGCGCTCATCGGCAACGAGGGCCTTTCTACCGAATGGGACGGCGAGGCCTTCGAGCCGCATCACCGCACTGTCGGGGAGCCGCTCAGCCTTTACGCCCACGAAGTCGCCTGGGGCCATTTCGGTGGGCTCGAAAGCTGGTGCGCGCAAAACCAGGTTCCCTTTGCCAGATGGTCGGGCGGCTATGCCGGCCAGTGGGGGCCGGAACGGATCGTCCACCAAGGCGATGGAACACTGACCTCCTATGCGGTCACCGAAGACGACACGGTCGTCATCGCGCGCGAAGCGCTCGAAAAGCTCGGTTCGTTCGATGCGATCCTCGCGCATTTCGCAGTCGCCGATTTCGCCGTGCCGCCGCTCGTCGTCGATGGCGACGTCCCCGAGGCCGGCGCATCGACCAACTCCATCCCTCATGCGGAAGGACCAACGCATGTCGAATAGCTACACCAAGGCCGCATTCGGCCTGGCGGTCACCGCCGCCGAGGCCGACCTTCTGCGCCGTGTCATCGCCGCGATCGAGATGATCGGCGACGCTGACATCGGCATCAGCGGGCTCGAGGCGCACTACGCGACGATCGGCGCGGATTTCGCCGCGCTTTTCCCGCGCAAGGAGCTGAGCCCTTTCGACGGATTGCTCGACCTCTTCCCCGACGAGAACTACCCGATCCTCGACTTCGATATCGACATCGGCGAGCCCGATGCCGAGGGGCAGGTCATCATCTTCCTCTCGGGCGAGCAGTTCGGCATCGAGACTGCCGCCAATTTGATCCAGCGCTGCGCGCGCTCGGCACTCCCTTTCGGGTTCGAATGGGCGTCGGACCATGATCGCCTGCGCGCCGGCGAGTTCGGCGGCGGCTATGTCGCCATCACCGAGACCGACATCGAATATGGCAGCACCGGCCGCATGCTTGACCGCGCGCTGGACCGGGCGCGCGATGAAGGCGCTGATGGTTTCGTCCTCGCGATCCGGCGCGCCGAGCACGGCCTCAGCTTCTGGAATGATGAAGACGGGTTCGATCGGCTAGCCCTAACGCGTGTTTTCTCGGCGGCCGAGGCCGCGACCTTCAGCGTTCCGGCGACAGATGGGGAACCAGAGTGGCTCGCGATGCCGGCACCGCTTCGTCTCTGATCCGCAGATCGCGCTTGCGCCGCCAACGCAGACTTATAGCCTCGGTGCCTGGAGATAGCCGATGACCTCGATCCCAACCGACTATGATGCGGCGCGCGCCGCGCTGACGCGTCTCTTGCCCATCGCGATGAGCGACACCGGCCAAGCGCGGCGTGTCGCCAACTTCCTGATGGCCTGGTGGAACGGCCCGGACCTTGGACATTTCGAGATTGCCGACCTGTTCGGCCTCGACGTCGCAGTTGCCAACGACATCACGACCGTCATCGGCTTTCTCGGCCAGAACGACCGCGGCGCCGTCTATATCGACAGCCTCGGTTTCGCCGAAGAGATGCAGGACATCATCACACTGTGGCGCAAGCCGGCGACGCCGCCCACCGACTGACGCCTGTTTCGTCTCTGGGACGATACCGAACGATCCCGACAGCGCCGAAGGGGGCGCTCGTCGGAGCGGCGCTGGCGCGCCTTACTCGGCCGAACGGCCGAGGAGCTGAGGGGGTGAGAGAGTGTGTTCGGACAAGGGGTTCGAGCGCACAATCTCAGGAGACTTCCCATGAACATCGGTACCATCCAGCAGAACGCCAGCGGCACCTACACCGGCAAGATCTCGACGCTGACCGTCGCGATCGTCATCGCGCTGCGCACCGTCCAGTCCGCCAATCCGCGCGCGCCCAAGTTCGAAATCCTCGCGCTGTCGGCCGCCCGCCAGTGGGTCCAGGTCGGCGCGCTGTTCGAGCTGTCGTCCAACTCCACCGGCGAGACCTTCCTCAACGGCAAGATCGAGGATCCGAGCCTCGACAAGCCGCTCTACATCTCGGCGTTCCGCCAGGAGGACGGCTCCTACAACATCGTCTGGTCGCGTCCCACCCGCCGCCGCGACGCTCCCACCGACACGGCGACCGCCGACGACGGCCTGCCGCCGCTGCCGGGCGCCGACGAGCCCGCCGCTCCCTCCGGCTCGGATGGTCTGGGCGAATCCTCGGTCGATGGCGCGTTCGGCGGCGAGCCTGCTGCCGCCGGTGGACGCCGGCGCCGCACGCCCGAAATGGCCGACTGACCATCCTGCCATCTCTGGCGCACTTCACAGGGCTCGCTTCGCGTTCCCGCGAAGCGGGCTCTGTTCTTGTTTCGCTGCTCGCTCCTCACGCACAGCTCTCATGAACCCGTCGCGAGATTCTAGCTATTTTATAGAAAATGGCTATTTTCAACCATTATTGAGCTGCGACGACCTGGATGGAGCCCATGCGAAAACGTGAGGCAGCAGGCGACTCGATCAGCCCGGAGACAGCACATGGCATCTGCCGTACCTGAAAGGAACTTTGACCAGTTCACCGCGGTCAAGCTGACTGACGCCCACAACCGCCTCGGCCAGATCGTCGACGACTGCCAGCGTGAGCCCGTCATTCTGTACAAACATCGGCGGCCACGCGCTGCGATCGTCAGCATGGAATTTCTGGAGCATGCGCTGGAAGCGCTGCACGGCTATCGCGAGGTTATAGCCACCGAGACGATGGCCGATGAGCAAATGGTCCACCTTGAAGCTGTCCGGCCTAGCGCCGCAGAAATCGTCGCCGACAAGTGGGACGACGAGTGCGACCCCGATGCCGAGGCTGGGCGACGTTCTAAACTACGACTACCTTTTCAAGCGTGAAGCCGCCGGAGGCCGAGACGAAGGCGTCAAAGCCCGTCCGGTGACCACCAAGGGCGAGGTTGCGGCCGACCTTCTCTTGTGATCCCGGCCCCTGTCGTCAAAGCGATGCGTCTCGACGCCGGCGCCGGATCTAGCCTCGTGGCCGGCGAACTCAACGCTTTCGACTGGGTAGGTCACGACCTGCGCCCAATCGGCAAGTCGGCGAGTTTCCTGTTCGGCCGCTGTCCGCCCGGCTTCTTTGCGACAGCGCGCGACGTTTGCCTGCAGATCAGGCCGGTCTCCCGCGACTGACGGCGGCTTCGACGCGAGCCTACCCAAGGCCAACGAGCGATCGTCACCACATGTTCGCAGCCGCCCGTACTGCGGACATGCATCTTGCAATTTATCCGGAAACTCCGTATTTTCCGGATAGGAGAATCGCCATGCCCCAGTCTGTCAGTTCCGTCGAGGTGTCGAAGTCATTCGGCCGGATCAGTCGCCGCGCGTTGGAAGCGCCGCTTACCATCACGCATCATGGGCATGACAGCCTCGTGCTCATGTCGCACGCGGAATATCAGCGGCTCAAAAGCCGCGATCGTGAAGTGCTTGCGCTGGGCGACTTCACCGAGGAGGATCGCGCCGCGATCGCCGCTTCGCGCGCGACGGCCGAGGCCGCGGATTTCGACGACGAACTTCGGCATAATTGATGCCGCTTCCCAAGCCGGTTCCAGGCCTCGTTATCCGCTATTCGTTTCTCTGGAATCATGAAGCCAAGGCCGGAAACGAGGACGGCAGCAAAGATCGACCCTGCGCCGTTTTGCTGGCGACGACGATCAAGGACGGCGAACAGATCGTCACCGTTCTCCCGGTGACGCACACCCCACCCGCCGACGAGCGCCTGGCCGTCGAGATCCCGGCCGGGACCAAGACCCGCCTCGGACTCGACGATGCCCGGTCCTGGATCGTGCTCAGCGAAGCGAACCGCTTTCAATGGCCCGGTCCCGATCTTCGCCCTGTTCCGGGCGATAAGGAGGCCAACGTCGCCTATGGCCTCCTCCCGGCAGGCCTCTACGATCTCATTCGCACCAAGTGGCTCGCCGCCTTCGACGCGCGCCGGGTCGGCCAGGTCGATCGAACCTCCTAGCCTCACGCGGGTAACAGCAGGCGGGGCTGGGGGCCCCGCGGTCGGCCGAACTCTGGTCGTTCCGGTGATCGGTGACGTCGCGACAACGCTATTTCCCGGCGGCTCCTAAGGCCTTCCTTCGCCTCTTGCGTGACACCTGCGGCGAGACGGCCTCGCATCACAACCCCTTCCAGTCGCCCGTGTTGCCGCTGCGCGGCTGCCCGCGCCAGCTCCCTTCAGGGGTTCCCCTGCGCTGACGCTCCGGTGCGATGCGAGCCCGCACGCCGCCTGTTCGGTGTCACCGGCGGGAAGGCCGTCGGACCCAACAAGGAGCATCGCCATGAACAACGTCAACATCACCGGCCGCGTCGCCAAGGATCCCGAGACCCGCGGCGCGGTCACCACCCTCATCGTCGCCACCGATCGCGTGAAGCTCCGGGAGGGCAAGACCTATGTGGACGTAGCTACCGGCTACACCGCCAAGGAGACCGAATTCCACAAGGTCACCTGCTTCAACGGCCTCGGCAAATCCGCCGCGTCGCGCGAGAAGGGCAACGTCGTCGCCATCACCGGACGGCTGCACTATTCGAGCTGGGAAGATCGGGATGGCGTCACCCGCTACGGCTGCGAGATCATCGCCGACAAGATCGATTTCTTCTGAGACCAGCGAGGGCGGCGCTGACGCGCCGCCCTTCCTATTTCACAGGCGCGTCGAGCAGCTGAACGGCCGGCGCATAGACCCAGCCTTCGGCGAGCTGATCCGTCAAAGGGTCGCGGTACACGACGAGCCGCCACTTGCCCTGGCTTTGCTTGACCGCCAGCACCATGCCCGTGGCGCCGCGCATCAACACCTGGGCGTTGCCCTGTGCTTCGCGCCGTATCGCCGCGTCGCGCTTCAGCTCCGCCCGGGGCAGATTGGACACATACGCCTCGTTGGCTGCTTCGTTCGCCGCGAGGATCTTGTCGAGCTTGTCCTGGAGGGTCTCGACCTCAACCTTCATCTCAGCGACGACCTTCTTCTCCGCCGGCGACATGTCGGCCGGTGCTGCGAACTGGAAGATCGCCACACCGAGCATGAAGAGTTCGATCAGCTTGACCGCTCCGATCCCCTGCAATTCCTTCAGTGTGTTTTCACCGAACCTCGCGAATATTGCCGCCATCAGCGATACGAATGCCGCGAAGAGGCTGGCGCTCTGCGCCGGGCTGTCGGCCTGGCCGATCGCCTCGAACAAACGATGCGCTTCCAATACCTGTTCAGCCGCAACCACCACCGCGCTCTTCGCGACGACTTCCGCGCTGGCGCGCAGCGTCATCATGTCGAGCATGAGCGCGCTCTCCGCCGCGACCTTGATCCCCGCAATGCTCGGCGCAAACCGATCGCTCAGTGTGCGGAACTGTTCCGTCCATTTTGACGCGGTCATCATCGTTTCGAGGATCGAGCGATTGGCATCGAACGTCTTCGCCAGCTTCAGCACGTCCGGACCCGTCGATCCCGCAAGGAGCTTTTGCGTCTTGAGGATGCCAAGATCCTCCTGACTGATGCCGATCGCGGTCTTCTGCAGCGCGAGCATCCATGATGAGGATGCTAGTGCCTGCATCGCCTTGATGCTGTCGGAGTGGAGGGTGGCGGTCGCTCGGGCAGAGCTCAGGACGCCAGCGTTCTGCAGGTCCGCGAGATGCGCCAATGTGCCGGTCCGCTGGAGGTCGCGCATGCCAGCAAGCGGGCCCTCCAGCGCCTTCAGGCGCTGCTGCAGCTCATAGCCCGGTCCAAGCGCACGCTTGATCAGCTCCGCCTGCTCACGCTGGCGCTTGAAGAGGTCATTAAATGGGCCACCCGGGCCAAAAGGATTGTTCGTCGTCATGGTGCCTGCATTGCAGATTCCGGCTCCAGGTTCGACCAACATCTGGTGAACCACCGTGCACCGCGCGAAGATCGTTCGACGCATCCCGGTCCTTCGACAAGCTCAGGACGGGACCGGCGCTCTACTCGCCTACGGCTCCCGGAGCCCCGCTTCTGCGGGTCTCCGCCCTGCCGGGTGACGATCACCTTGCGGGGGCGCCTGGGGCGAGTGTGGTGCCCTAAAATATATCTCTCTCTGAACTCCTAGATATGACGTGCGGGGATCCGAGCCCGTCAAGGATGAGCGGTTCCCCCAATTTTCGCGCGGCCCGCCACTCTCGCTTCGCTTCGTTCTGAGCCCCGATAAAATCGGCTCCCCCACTCCCCGCTGGCGCGGCGTTAACCGGGGTCCGGCTGCGCCGGCTTCCCGGTTAACGTCCCTGACTGCCACGACCGCCGCACGTCGAATGAGAAGCCTCATCGAATGGATGAGATTCATGGAGGCTATCATGACCAACTTCACCAACTTTGCCGACCTCGCCAGCCACATTGCGGCCGCGCGCGAAAATGAAGACCTGACCCAGACCTATGAGGGAGCGTTCATCGAGCATAGCGAGATGGCGAAACTGAGCATTGTCGAAGCGCCCGAGGCGCTGGACATGCCCGATCCGGAGCAGGTGCGAGCGGCTGTCGAAATGATGATGCAGACGATGTTCGATGTGCTGCGCGACACGCGCATGGAGCCGTTTGCCACCGATCTGGTCTGGGGGTTCGCCAACAGCTTCCATGTCGTCGCCAAGCGGATCGAAGGGCGGGAGGACGACGCTGCGAAGAAGCTGGGAGAACTCGCCCGTGCTTACGATCCGTCAGAAATCTACGCGACCGAATTGGAGGACACGCAGCTGCTCTGCCAGACGCTGCAGGGGTGCCGCGAGGCCATGGAGTGCATGCGCGACCACGCCGCCGAAATGTACCGCGTCGAGACCGGCAAACCATTCTCCCCGGTCCGGGGAAGCCGGGTGTCGAGCGCGCTCAACGCCTCGATGATCGATGCCCGCGACTATCTGGCCTCGCGTGCCCGGGAGCGGCGCGAGCAGTTCGCCCCCGAGGGACCGGTGGTGGCATTCTCCGGAGGACAGGCATGGGAAGATGCCGATCTGCTCTGGAACGGACTCGATGGCATCAAGGCGCGCATCCCGGAAATGATCCTTGCGACCACGGCTCAGGCCAAGGGCTGCGATGCCGTGGCGCACGCTTGGGCGGCCTCGCGCGGCGTGAAGGTCATCCAGTTCCGCCTCGACCGGAGCCAGGGCAACCGCGCGGCCTTTGTCCGCAACGACCGCATCCTGAACCTGAAGCCGGTCGAAGCCGTCATCTGCGAAGGGTCGGGCATCCAGCAGAACCTCGCCCAGAAGCTGCGCCAGGCAGGCATCCCGCTGCACATCGTCCGCCTCTCGCACCAGCGTATCAAGCAGGGCGCCTGAGCCCACGCGGAGAGGTCTCGGCTTCGGCCGGGGCCTCTCCTCTTCTCTTTGCGTCGCAGAGCGGCGCTCAGGGGCATCGAGCCCCTTCGCGCCGCTGGGCCTCGCGCGCCTGCGCGCTCGCGCGTCACCACAGGAAGTTAGCGATCCCTCGGCCCCGCGTCGCGGCCAAAGGGGAGGGGGAGAGGACGTTGCGGTTCAATAAGGGGAGGACGAGATGTCCATCACATTCCGCATCGCCACTGCCGCCGACGATCAGCCTGGTCCGATCGCCAAGATCAACGCCCGCCAGCTTGCCGCGTTCAGGATCTTCTTGCGCGAAGAGAGCGTGCGGACCGGCACCCTATTGCTCGATCCCGACGCTGCCGAGGACGAGTTCCTGTCCTATCATTTCGAAGCACGCGTCTGCCCAATCGCGCTGGCGGCCATCTCGCGCGTGTTCGAATTCCAGGCCGACGTCATCAGGGTCGTCGAAGAGGCCCAGTTCCGGTGCCGGCGCGTGAGCGTCTATCGCATCGAGGAGACCGGCACGATCAACTTGAGGGTGGCGCCGACATCGGACCTTGGTCTCGAACTCGATCTCGCGTCGGCCAATGCCATAGCGCTTCTCGATGGCCTCGGTCTCAGACCTGATAGCGTTGGCGAAATCCCGATCGACACGATGCGCGCCCGGCTCGCCAATCCCGCAGTCCGGCGCCGCGCTGCGCAGCACGGCGTTGCGACCTATCTCGCCCGGTTGGATCAGCTGCTGGCGATCGCCGCTGCCGATGACACTTCCCGGCTGGAATGGGCGTAGCCTCTTCCGTTTTCAGTCGGCGAAGGAGGGCGCGTCACTCGCTGGCGCGCCCTTTTTTTGTCCACGGGACTCAAGCCTATGTGACGGCCGGGTTCGGTCGATCGCGGACGGAGCAGCATATCGACCGCCTGCTGCAGATGGCCCGACGCCTCAAGGCCAATGCAATCGCCCGCGTGATCGCAGGCTCTCGCTCGTAAAGATCGATCTCGCCACCTGGGCATATGCGCAGGCACCCTGGCGTGAAGATCACACCGAGTTGCCGTGCTCGACGGGATTACCAGTCGCGGTGCTGGCGTTTCGCAGCGCACACCGGGCCTCACATAGGCGCCCCGGCGAACAAATCACATGTGACGGTGCATGAGCTTAGACGGCGCGAAGCGTGCGCCGGCTTATGGATCCGCGTCGGCAAATGCCTCGGTCGATCAGCTCCTCTTGAGCGCGATCTTGCGAATGTAATGGAGCGCCGGCAAGCCGGACTCGCTGTCGGTGATTGCGGTCGGCACCACATCGAAGATCGCGCTGACGACCCGCTGCGAAACCACATGATCGACGTCGATGACGGCCTCGACATGAATGAAGGGAATGCCTGCGGCCCCAAGACCGGTGGTCAGCTCGGCAAGCGCCGCCGCCAGTGTCGATTTCGCTAGCCCGCGGCCTCGATAGGCTTCGGGCACCGCATAGCCGATATTGAAGGCCGGATGGCCGTCTTCCATCCCGCTTTGGGCAAACATCACCAGCGCTGTCAGTAATCGTCCTTCCGCCCGCATATAGTTGAACCGCGCATGGCCATTCGGATTCTCGGGGGCGAACAGCAAGTCCGGATCGAGGCGCCCGGGCTGTACTGGGATCTGCCCGCGCTCGAAGGCCTGTTGGAACAGGGCAAGAGCGTTCGCCGGATCGGTCATCTGCGCCATTATCGAGCTCCTTCAGCGCTGTGCGCCTACAGCTGCATCTTGATTGTGCGCGGGTCGGCGCCGGCCAGCAACGCGCCGCGCGCTTCATTCGCTTCCGCAATGACCTTGTCCGGGAAATCCCGCACCAGGAACGGCACGTCAGCACCGCGACGATCCGATTTCATAAACCCGGCTACCTCGCTCCATGCTATGTCGAAATCCGGCGCGAACGTGAGTGGCAGGCGATCACGGTGCGGCGTCACGCAGTGCAGTTTCGTCTGTGAAAGAACGACTGAGTGGAAATAGAAAATGCCCCCGCGCTTCCACCAACCAGCAACGTGACGACTCTCGCCTGACGGATCGAGCTTGGCATAGGCACCGGCATTCTGATGGCAGCGCTGGGGCTCCATCCGCATATAGCTGAGCTGCGCATCCGGAACGCGGTGGATTTCATAGAACTCAAGCGCCCTGATCTCGTCGTTGAGCGCGTCTTCCTCCGGGGTCGCCGGCGCCATCAATCGCTCCAGCTCGATAATCATATGCGCGCGCAATTCCTCGCGCCGGATCTTCGCTTCACCCACGGGTACCCCCTATCAGCCACAATACTTGGCCGGTCGCGCCAAATCCCCTGGGGCAACGTTCCGCCCCCATCAGAGGATAAAATCTCTCACAGAATTCCGAGCATGTCGTTGAGGGAACCACCGCGTCAAGGATGAGCGGTGCCCCCAATTTTGCCGCAGGCTTACGCTCCGCTTCGCTCCACTCCAGCCCACGACAAAATCGGCACCCCCACTCCCCGCTTCGCGGCGCGGGCTGTGCCCGCGTCCCTGACCCGGCGGCCCCCTCAACGACGACCTTTCCCCTGTCATTCAAGACGACAGGAGGAACCCATGCAGATCAACTCGACCGCCGCCTACTCCGACGCCGCTGCCTACCTCGCCGCTCTCGCCTTCGCCGAGCGCCGCGCGCTGCACAGTTTCTTCGACCAGCACGTCATCGAAGACGAGCCCGGCCGGTACTTCGCCATCGACGAGGGCGACTATGACGCACTGCCGATGACGCTCATCGACCGGGTGGTCCATACGGTCCCGGGACGGATGAGCGACGAGTATTGAGGACGAACGGGGAGGGGCCTTGGGCCTCTCCCTTTTTTTGCTGGGAGAGGAACGGCCATGGGGGGCATCGAACCCCCCATGGCCGTGCCGCGGCGCTGCCGCGGCAGGATAGGCTCAGGCAGTCAGTCGCTTCTCGACCTCCTCGATACCGAGGCTTCGGATGCGTTCGGTGAGACTCGACAAACGCTTGGCCTCGAGCTTGAGCAGACCCGACTTTTCCACCGTCGATATGGCCTGCTCACGCTCCTTCTCTTCGAGCTTCCTGCGCCGCTCTTCCAGCCGACGCGCATCTCCTTCGAACGCCAAGCGCTCCTGTTCCAGTGTCTTTGCCATATGGGCCTCTTGTTCAACGCTAATCGGGCCATGAACAGGGCAAGTATAACCGCTGTGGCCGCTCGCTGGAAGAAGGTGATTGAGGGGAGTGGGCGCATCGGGCTAGCGCCCGACGACGGCTCTATTCGCTAGGGCCGCCGGCGCCCTTGCAGGACGCCGTCACCCCAAGCTCACGGAGCCAAGGCATGCGCCTTGTCTCCGCCCGTTCGGGTGACGATCCTCGCCTGGCCAATGGGGCCGGAGGCCGCCATTGATGCGCGCTTTCGGGCAGGCCCGAGCGCGCCGGGGGAAGGTATCGCTTCGCTCGCCTCTTACCCGCATCGTGGTCGCTCCGCTTTGGGCACGTGGATTCTCGCTGCCGCCTCACGGCGGAGCGCTGCCCAGCCGGACCCGGTTACGGGCACTCCCTTCCAGACATCACCAGACAGCCCAGGGACAGGGATCGGTCTCTTAGGATATGCACACCCTACGCACCGAGTGGTGCAGTGTTTCCGTTGTTTCACAACGGTTTATCGCGGGAGTGGGCGGGAGTACGCTGTAGTACGACTTTGGCAGCCTGCGGAAAGCGCAGGAATGCGCCGATCTCGCGTAGTACAGGAGACTACAGCACCTGGCCGGGCGACGATCAACTTGCTCGGACGTGCCGCCTACGCTATAAGTTGGATCATTCTTCAGTCCCCACCAGCCTCCCTGCTAGGAGGTTGGCTTTGGCTACCAATTACAGACACTATAACGTCCGCCTCGAGCGGTCCCAGTGGGATCGCCTCAGCGCGATCGCGGCCGACCAAAAACTCAGCGTCGCCGACATCATTCGTGCTGCCCTCGACGTCTTCCTCTCCTCGTCCGATCTCCTGACCGCCAGCCATCGCCGGATCGCCAGGATCAGCGAGTTCCAGCAGCTCGCCTTGGACGTGATCATCCGCGAGCAATATCCCGAGCTTCGCGATCGCCTCGTCGCCGAAACCGACAAGCGCCTGGTCCAATATCATGGCGCGTGAGGACATCCGCTCGAATGGGAAAAACATCCCTCTGACCCATCATAGCGCGCGCGGCCGCGTGCAGCGAAACTCGGGCAATTTCACGCGGGGCAGTCAGCTTCTCACCCACGAAATGCTGATGTGGTTTTCGGGCGCGAAACTGCCCCTGATCGCCTGGTTCTTCTTCTTCCTCGCCGCCTGGTTCATCATCCTGTCCGTGCGTCTCGATGAGCATGGATTCCAGCTTGTCTGCATGAAGCTTTATTCAGCCCTCTGGAACTGGGTCGACCTCAACCCGAACAAGCGCGTCAACGTCACGCTGCCCAATGGCGATATCTTCAAGACGATCATGCCGGCGGTGCCCTACATCCCCGCGGTCCAGAAGGCCTGGGACACCACCATCCGTGCCTTCATCGGGTCGCTCCTGTTGTCGCTTTTCGTGGTCGCGCCGCTCGCGATCTGGTTCATCGACATCTCCCGCCGACGCGGCAAACACATCCTCCAGGAGCGTCACGAACGTGGCGCGATGCTCGTCGATCGCGATGTGCTGAACGCCGAAATTGCCCAGCACAATGTCGCGAAATTCGAGGAAGACGCGCGGCAATTCTTCCCGAGGATGGCGCCCGCGGCCGTGCTCCAAATGCCCTTTGTCGAACGCAAGGCAGGCGGCATCCATCATCCCTACACGCTCGCCGGCGTGCCCTATCCGCACCGCATGGAACAGTCGCATACGATGCTTATTGGCACGACCGGATCGGGCAAGACGACCGAGCTTCGCAGTCTCGTCTCCCAGATGCGCGCGCGCCAGGACAATGCCGTCATCTTCGACTTGACCGGCGCCTATGTCGAAGCCTTCTATGACCCGGACCGCGACACGATCTTGAACCCCATGGATACGCGCTGTCCGGCCTGGTCTATCTTCAATGACTGCCGGACCCACAGCGAGTTTACGGCCGCCGCTGCGGCGCTGATCCCGTCGGATGGCGGATCCTCCGAACCCTTCTGGGCGCTCGCAGCGCGCACGCTCTTCATCGAGATGTGCATCCGACTTCAGGAGCGCGGCCTGACCAGCAATCTCGCGCTCTCCGAGAACCTGATGACGGCGGATTTGAAGCGCGTTCACCGCTTCCTCGCCAACACCATTGCCGACCCGCTGACGGCCCCTGAAGCGGCGCGCATGGCGGAATCGATCCGTGCCGTCTTCAACACCAACGCGCAGGTCCTGCGGTTCCTCCCCGACGAGGGCGAGCAGTTCTCGATCCGCGATTGGATCACCGGCGAGAAGAAGCCGGGCGCGATCCTCTTCATCACCTCCAACTATGTCGATCTGCCGATGAACCGGGCGCTCCTGACGCTCTGGATGGACCTGTGCATCAACCGCCTGATGACGATGCCGCGCACGCGACGCTTACGCATCTGGTTCATGTTCGATGAGCTCGGCGCGCTTCACAAATTGCCGGCGATCGAAAATGGCCTTCAGACGGCACGCGCCTTTGGCGGCGCGATGATCCTTGGCATCCACAGCTTCGAAAAACTGATCGAAGTCTACGGCGAACAGGGCGCCCGCAATCTCGCCTCGCTCGCCCGATCGAAGCTCATTCTCGCAACCGCTGATCTCGACACGGCCGAGCAGTGCGCGCGCTACATCGGCAACCGTGAAGTGCGCCAGATGGATGAGGCGTACAGCTACGGCTATAACAACACCCGTGATGCTTCGACCCTGACGCCGCGCAAGCAGGTCGAGCCGCTCGTCATCGCCGACGACATCACGAACCTGCCCTCGATGCACGGCTTCGTGAAGTTCCCCGACGGCTTCCCTGCGGCGCGCATATTGCTCGAATGGAAGGACTACCCGCAGGTCGCCCCGGGCTTCATTGCACGTCCCACGATGCAGCCCGTCCGGTCGAGGCGCGGAGAGGAGGTCTTTGGCGCAGAGGGAGGAGGCGAGGGCGGGGAAGCGGGCGGGCGGGATGGTGCTGTCCAGATCGTCGAGGAGGTCGTCGAGGCCACCAATCTCGCCAAGGATATGGCAGCGCGGATCCTCCAGACGCCGACCGAAGAGGAGAATGAGGAGACCGCACGTGCCGCCCAGCGGAGCGATGATCGCAGCGAGCAAACGACGCCCGCGACCCATGCCGCCGACAAGGCGCAGGCGGGGCGCGAGAAGTCGGAGGAGCAGGCCGCCGGCACCCGGACGACCGATGAGCGGCGCGAGGGCAGGGATGCCCAGCCGCGGCCCGCGCAAGTGGAGGATCAGACCCTCACCGAGCTCAGGGAAGGGTTCGCGGCCGGCCGGGATCAGGACGGCATGGATATGGGGATCTAGGCCATGCACTCGATCGCCTCGGTCCGGTCCGCGTCAGGCGCCGCGAACTATTTCGCGAAGGACGATTTCAAGGACAATTACTACACCGCCGACGGCTCCTCCGAGCTCAGCAGCTGGGGCGGGGCAGGGGCCGAGGCGCTCGGGCTCGAGGGCGAGGTCACCAAGGACGCCTTCGAGGAAATCCTGAGCGGCGTGCTGCCGAGCGGGGAGGGCGTTGCGAGGCACGAGAACCGCCGTAACGGGGTCGACCTCACCTTCTCGGCGCCGAAGTCGGTCTCGCTCATGGCCTATGTCGCCGGCGACAAGCGCGTGCTCGCCGCCAACATGGCCGCGGTCCAGAAAACGATGACATGGATCGAGAAGAATCTGGCCGAGGGCCGCAAGGATGTCGAGGGGCGCAAGGTGCCGGTTCAGACCGGCAATCTCGTCTACGCGCTCTTCCAACACGACACGAGCCGGGCGCTCGATCCGCAGGCACATGTCCATGCCGTCGTCGCCAATCTCACCCAGATGCCCGACGGCAAATGGCAGGCGCTTCATGCCGACAAGATCTGGAGCAACAATACGACGATCGGCGCGATCTACCACGCCTATCTCCGCGCCGGTCTCGAGAAGCTGGGCTATCTGGTCGAGCTCAAGGGCAAGCACGGCACGTTCGAGATCTCTGGCGTGCCGAAAGGGGTGATCGACGCATTCAGCCAGCGGCGCGAAGCGATCCTCGAGAAGGCGGCGGAACTCGGCATCGTTTCGGCCAAGGGCCGCGACGGGGTTACCACCAAGACCCGCGATCCCAAGCTCAATGCCGGCGACCGCGATGGCCTCGTCCAGGGGTGGATCGACAAGGCAGCCGCGCTGGGGTTCGACGGCAAAGGTCTGCTCGCCTCTGCCGAGGCGCGCTCCAGTCAGGGCCTCGGCGACAGCCGTCTCGAGCGCGGCTTTCGCGCGGTAACAGACGCGATAAACGGCGCGCGCGACCTCGTTGGCGGCTTCCTTCGTCCGCACGACCCGCTGGTCGATAGCGGGCTGGCGCGCGTCACCCAATCGCCTGCCACCGCGCGCTCGCAACTCGCGGTCGCGTCGGCCGTCCGGATCCTGTCCGAGCGGGAGGCGGCGTTCAATGTGCATCTCCTGGCGAAGACCGCGCTCGACCTCGGTCTCAAGGGCGTGACGATCGACAACGTCGAGCATCGGATCGGCCAGCTGATCGAGAACCGGCAGCTCATCCCCGGCGTCACGCGCCCGGGCGACAAGGGCGTCAGTATGGTGACCACGCAGGACGCGTTACGCACCGAAGAGAGCATCCTGAAGGCCGTTGAAGCGGGGACGGGGAGGGCAGTGCCGATCGTTGGCGCATCGAACGCGCCGGAGCGTCTGCAGGCCGCCGCGGACCGTCCGCTCAACGCCGGGCAGCTCGCCGCCGCCACGCTCATCCTCTCCTCCGCGGATCGAACAGTAGCGATCCAGGGCGTCGCCGGCGCCGGTAAATCGACGATGCTGCAAGCGGTCGCCCGCGTCGCCGAAACGGAAGGCCGCGATATCCTTGGCCTTGCCTTCCAGAACAAGATGGTCGCCGACCTGACTGACGGCGCTGGCATCAAGAGCCAGACGATTGCCTCCTTCGTCCTTGCCAACGAGCGGTTCGTGACCGAGCGCGATACGCCGCGGTTCGAAGCAGCCCAGGCGAAATTTGCCGGCGCCATGCTCGTGGTCGACGAGACGTCGATGGTATCGAGCGACGACTTGTTGAAGCTCCACCGGATCACCGCGGCGCTCGGCATCGACAAGCTTGTGCTGGTTGGCGACCGCCAGCAGCTCTCCTCGATCGATGCCGGCAAGTCGTTCGCGATGATCCAGGCCGCCGGCGGCACGATGGCGCGGATGGACGAGAATATCCGTCAGCGCACCGACACGCTGCGGACCGTTGCGGCCCTCGCCAATGTGGGCAAGGCGGGCGAGGCGATGAAGGTACTGGGCGACAACGTCCATGAGAGCGCCAACGCGCCCGAGACGGCCGCCGACATGTGGCTAGGGCTGTCGGCCGGGGATCGCGAGGCGACCGCCGTGTTCGCGTCCGGCCGCGCGTCGCGCGCGATCATCAATCAGCGGATCCAGGACGGGCTGGCGGCTGAAGGAACGGTGCGCGGGGAGGGCATCCACCTCTCTGTCTACGAGCGCGTCAATCACACCCGCGAGGAGCTTCGCTACGCATCGACCTACCAGCCCGGCCAGACGCTCGATGTCGGCCGCGGCGGGGCGCAGGACGTGGGTCTCGCGAAAGGCCGCTACGACGTCACCAAGGTGCTGCCGAACGGCAAGATCGAACTGAGCGATGGCCGCCGGAAGATCCGGTTCGATCCGCAGCGTCTGTCACCGACGGAAAAGCGCGACCGGCTCGAGCTCACCCAGAAGAAGGATCTCCACGTCCGCGAGGGTGATCGCGTCCGCTGGACGTCCAACGACAAGCCGCGCGACCTCCACAATGCCGCGCTCGCGCGCGTCCTGACGGTCGACGCCAATGGCGTCACCGTCGAGAACGCGGCCAAGCAGACCCTTACCCTCGATCTGGGCGATCCGATGCTGTCGCGGCTCGACCTTGCCTACGCCCTCAACATGCACATGGCGCAGGGCATCACGACCGACAAAGCCATCACGGTCATGGACAGTCATGAGCGCAATCTGTCCAACCAGCGCCTGTTCAATGTCGGCGTGACCCGCGTCCGCGACGAGCTGACGATGGTGGTGGACAACCGGGAAAAGCTGGAGCGCCAGCTCGATCTCAACCCCGGCAACAAGACCTCCGCGCTCGAAACGGTCGGCCGCCTCGACATCGATGGCAAGAAGGGACCGCCGCCGCCGGCGAAGTTCGATCCGGGTCCGATCGACGGCATCAACCTGGCTGATCGCCCCGATATTCTCGCCGACCTGCCGCCAATCCCGGACGGGCCCATCGCTCCGGCCGCTGCCGCAGCCAAGGTCGGTGATCTCGCGGCCCCGCCTGACCTCAAGCCAGACAAGGGCGATCCGCTGCCGCCGCTACCCGAGCGCAGCCTGGGGCTAGATTTGTAGCGAAACGCCGGCGCGGTGCCGGCCCAATCAAGGAGAGTGACAATGGCATGGGAATTCGATGAGGGCGGCAAGTTCGGCAGCGAAAAGGCGGCCGAGGACTATGCACGCCGCAATGGACTGAGCGGGTCAGACTTCCGGACCCGGCGAAAGGGCGATCAGGTCGAGCTGGAGATCCGTCGTTCGGCAGTCGAGGGCCGCCGCCTATCCGATAGCAATGAGGTCCGCAAGGACGGTTGGTTTTGATCGAGGGCGCTTTGCCCGGATTTTGGAGCAGGACTGGATATATGTCTCAACTCACCGAACACCTCGGCCGAATGCCGATCGGCCTGATCATCTTCATCGGCTGTGCCTTCGTGCTGCTCGCACTCCTGAAGGGGTCGAGCGGGCCGCCCACGCCCATCGCGAAGGAATTCATGACGAAGCGCGAACAGGCGATGCTGGCAGCGCTCGAGCACGTTTTGCCGATGTACCGGGTTCATGCCCAGGTCGCGATGGGAGCGCTTCTTGCGGCACCGCGGCGGCCGGGACAGAGGTTCAACCCGGCCGACCGGAACGCTTTCTCCCAGAAGATCGTCGATTTCGTGATCGTCGATCCGACCCTGGGGAAGGTGGTCGCCCTGGTCGAGCTCGATGACCGCTCGCACGACCGGGCGAAAGACCGCGTGCGCGACGCGATGACGGCGAGAGCTGGTTACAAGACCATTCGCATTGCTGGATCCGCCCGCCCGACCATCCCGACAGCGATCGAAGCCGTAGGCCACCTTCGCGACGTCGAGCTACTCGACGGCCGCGCCGTTGCTTGAGGTCGTCCGATGGGTCTCGATGACGGCGACTATATGCGAGACGCCGGCGGTGCGCTGCTGGTTTGAACGATGGGTGTAAGGGTGGACCTGCACCGCCGTCCCGATGGTAATCTGAAGACCCGCATGATGGTGTCGGGTCCGCAGCCGCTTGATCGTCGCTGCCGTTTGCAGACCACGATTCAGACGTAGTATTTGAAGGGCTGCTTCTCCTGCCCTTTCGCCGACCCCATGGTCAGTACGTCGCCGACCATCCGCGCGAACCGAACCGTCACCGGCAAGCCATCGTTGAAGTTGCAACTATTATAGTTGATTTTGGTCAAGCCCATGATGTCGTCGAGTACGGCGGTGATTTCTGGCTTCCCATATTTGCTACGCATCACGGTGATGTGCAGCGGATTGGGTGTCTCGGGCCCGATGTACGTGTCGAGCTGGGGCACATAGCCCGTGGTCCATAAGTAGGCTGTCTGGTGATCGAGAAGAAGCGCTGTTCCACGCAGAACGGGATAGTCGCCATCGCGGAAAAGCTTCGTCTCCCCGCTCGTCGTGCGGATGCGTACCCCGATGACATTTGTGCCCTTTGGTGCGGCCGCGCAGAATGCATCCCACTCTTCGTCGTTGAAATAGGTTTGGCCGTGGATGAAGAGCTCCTTGGGTGGCTCGCCATGCATCTCCGCATAGGTCGATAGAACCAGGCTCAGCAGCTTCTTCGCCGCATCCTTCTTGAGATGATATTCATAGTCACCGGTCTTCCAGGGCCCATTTGCGCCCCGGAAGACGACGCCATCGCCTTCGTTCAGGAACATTTGTGCCGCACAGCAGGCATGACCCTCGGGATCGTTCGGCAGGCTCTTGTAGACCATGCCGATGTAGCAAACTCCTGGACGTACCGTGGCCAGCCGCCAAGGCGGCTTGGGTTGGGTCTTGTAGTAGAGCCCGGTGGCGAGGTTCCATGCAACCGTTGCCGCGTCCTGCGTCTTACGCAGTGGATAGCCGGCCTTGTTCTTGAAGGCCTCGGGCGCCAGCGTTGTCTCCCTGACAAGCTGGGTCGGCGCGATCGTCAGGAACTCTGCCTTGATACGCCGATGGAAGTCTGGAACATCGCTGAAGATGTCCTCGCTGGCCTGATCGATCACGCCCGCGGCCGCCAGTAGCGGAAGGCTCTCCTTCATCTTCTGCCGCCGCTTGAAGTCTCCCGTCTCCATCGCAAGCCCTGATCGCTTGGAGCCAGGACGGCAGCGCTCATAAACGATCTCGGGTATCGCCAGAACCCAGACGTCGACGGCCTGCTCCTCATTTTTCAGATGCTTACGCACCCTTTCGATATAGAGGCGCGCGACGCGGTCGACGGCCTCATGCAGGTTCAAGAGGCTGGTGGCCTTGTCGATGTCATCGAACGGGATCGATAACGCACTCACCTCGTCGGGCTCGAAGCTAATGCCGAATGTTTCCTCCAAGCCTGGGAAGTTGGCGAGATGAAGGCGATCCTGCTTCTCGGCCTTGCCGGGCGGGGGCACCGTGACGACGTGTTGGAGCTTACGAGCCCACGACCGGAAATGCCCGATACCATCAGTCGTGCCGACGACGCCCACGCGAATCTCACGGGTCTTCTTTGCGCGGGCAAGCGGACCGTACAGAAAAAGGCCGTCTTTGGGATGCGGGCTCACCTGGCCAAAAGCGAACTCCAACTCGGGCTCGTTGAGATGCTCGACGATGAGCGATGCTTCCGGCAATTTCACGCGGCGTCCTCCTCGTCCACATCCGGGCGGCCTAGGGTGCTCAGATCGGTTTCCTCCTCATCGGCATCGAGCGCGTCAGGGAGAAGCGTGCTGACCGGCGAAGAAAACAAAATGGGAGCCGCCTCGAGGACAACATCGGCCTCGGCTGAAAGACGCAGCCGGATATAGGCGGATTCGCCGGAGATAAGCTCCAGGAAGGCCAGCATGCGGCCATGCCATTGTTTGTTGCGCCAGCCCTTGCAGATGGTGCGCCTGAGGCGGTGCATCTTCTTGGGTTCGTCGATGGCCAGCCCAGCTGGTGTGCCATTGTCAGCAGCGAAAAGGACGCGCGACTTCAGCTTTACGTGCCAAAACGGCCAGAAGGCGGGGAGTGCGGTCACCCCGAACTGCCAGATATGGCCTTTGGCGATATTGCGCAGCATCGACGAGCGACGAACGCCCTGTTTGCCCCAGGGAATGCGCTGTCCGGTCGCCGCGAGGGTGGGGGAGGCGTGGAAGCCGACGCTGTTCGAATAGGTATATTCGATGAGACCACGCTCTTTGCAAAACGAGAACCAGGCCTGCTTCAGCATCACGTTGAGGAGGTTCTGTGCGGGCTGCTTTTCCAGCCCGAGCCTCCGGAAACCCTGTTCAACGAACGTCTGCAACGGAATGCTATGGTTCAGCTTGAAGCGGCCAACGGCGGCGAACGAGGCGTCGATTTCCTCTTGGGAGGCAAACGTCAGAAGACCGCGGCCGTGGAGCGCGATCGGGAAAGGATAGGCAGCTGCGCCGCGCTTCAGGCGATCCGGATCAGCTGCGCCGGTCGGATCGTAGAAATGGATAGCATCTGGGACCTCGACCACACGCAACCAATTGGAAGTCAGACGCTCGGGTTCGTTGATGAGCGGGATTGCCCCACGACGGCGGAACAGCTCCCAATTGGGATCTATGGTGACGGGATCAGAGCGCTTCGGCGCCTTCTGCCGTTTGAGCGTCTCAATGAGCGTGGTGAGCCCTTCACCCCATCCACGCACGAAGTCGACCGCGATCGCATCGCCAAGGCCTTTCATCTTACGCCCCTGCTCCAGCTTTAGCTGAATGATGAAGCGACTGTCGTCGACGGCCTTTGCCACATCCAGAGCAATGTCGATGTCATCCTGTACAGCTTGGTCGTCAGCCGTTGCGTTGTGGCAGACGAGCAGCACCTTTGCTGCGCGATGCTCCAGGGCGCGGTTCACTTCACGCCGCCACCGGTCGCCGGGCTGCAGCGTCAGGATATCGGCGAAGACACGATATCCTTCCGCTTCGAGCTTGGGTGCGAGCCAGAGGACGAACTCGTCGTCGGAGGGCGAAGATTTGAGCAGGAACAGGACGTCGCGGGGCGGTGGCTCCGCGGCCATGTCCGTCTCGTTGGCTTCGGGGAGCAAGCGAGCGAGCACGGGCGGGATCGGCGCAGCCTTGGGCAACGCATCAGCTACGGCCGCCGTGACGATAGTCTTGAGGACCACCGCATTCTGGCCCCAAAGGCGTTGATGCGCGGTGACAATGTCGGGATATTTGCGCAGCAGCGCATTCAGGTCGCCGGGTCCGAAAATGTCGCCGGTGTTCTGGAGAGTCGGCCCAATGATTGCTGCAAGCGCGGCTTTGTTTTTCGGCGTGAGGGCGGCCGAGGTCGCGAGCAAATAGCGTGTCGGCGCGAGCGCATCGATGCTCGCACGTTCGGTTTTCATCTTCGCGCTGAGCTTCGCCGCGCCCGAGCGGTAATAGTGCTTTGCTTGTAGGATGCAATTGCCATCCGCCGCGACATGCCGGCCGTCCATCCCGTCGTCCGGTCCTTCGGGGAAGGCTTCAAACCGAACACCCAATTCTTGCCCGATGAGATCGCGGGTCAGATCTTCGAAATCGGCGTGGGAGAGAGTCGAGAAATCATAATCCATGAAGCTGTTTGTGGGATCACCCGCCATGCGGTCAAGGAACTCGAAATTTTGACAATCCACAGTGTGCCATCCGTGACACTTTACCAGGAAGCGCTTGGTAAAGTGTCATTGCTGACAATCAGTTGTTTAAGTGAAGCGGGCTCGCTTCAACCGCTGTCTGATTTGAGCGAGCGTGGTAGCAAGAGCGGTAGGGCCAATAATGAGAATCGTCACCTGAATGCCGCACCACATCTTTTATTCATGGCAGAGCGACACCGACAATCGAATCGGACGCGGCTTCATCCAGTGGGCGCTTGATCGCGCTATCCGTGCGGTCAACGCGGACGCCGATGTTGACCCGGCTGATCGCGATGTCCAGGCAGACCGAGACACTGCGAACGTCCCTGGGATGCCGCCGCTCGCCGACACGATCTTCGAGAAGATCGATCGCGCTGCGGCGTTTCTCTCCGACCTCACTCATGTCGCGACGCGCGCCAATGGAGAGCGTTCGCCCAATCCCAATGTCCTTCTCGAACATGGGTGGGCTTTGAAGTCGAGAGGCTGGCGAAGCCTCATCGGGGTCATGAACACCGCGATGGGCCACCCGGATGACCATCCACTCCCCTTTGACCTTCGCCACTACAAGCGCCCGATCCTGTTTCACTGTTCCCCTGACGCCCCGGATGCGGAGCGTCAGGCCGCGCGGCTTGGGCTTCAGAAGGATCTCGAGGGAGCGCTTCGAGCTATTCTTGACGATGATGTGCTGCGTGCCGCCCGCGTGCCGGCGGCGACCGCTGACCCTCATCCTCACGACGTCGCGTTGCTGCAGCGCTACCGCGCTCAGCTCCCGGAGCAGCTGCGGCAATTCCTTCGTGAACACAGTTTCGGGACGCCCTATCCGCGGAAAGCTCTCGATCCGCTCGACGAAATGGCCGCCAATTGGGCGGGCGCGGAATTCGAGTTCGAGGATCCAGTACTTCAGGAAGCCGCCACGGTCCTCCGGGCAGCGAACAGCTCGCTGATGGACCTGGTCTACGAGCGCACCCACGTCATGGATCGAAACCCCAACATGGCCTGGCCGAAGACCGATTATGACGTCAGGCATGGGATTCAGCAGGTGACGCTTGACGCGATCAAAGATCTTAATGCCCGCGCCGAGGCGCTGATAAACGCGATCGACGCCTTCGAGAAGGTTGGGCGGTCGCAGATACGGGTGGCCGCTGCGCCAAACTCTGAGCCGCCTGTCCCGCAGATTGATCCGCGGTGGGAAGCGGCCAGGAATGCGGTCACGGAGCTGTCAGCGGACCGCATGCGTGGCGGCGTTCCCGAGATTGTAGCCTCGCCGTGCATGGTGCTGCGTGTCGTGCCTCTCGCCGCAATGGATCGGCCGCCGCTCAATCCAAAGACCGTCCTGGTCGCAGCGCAGATGTTCCCGCCTGACACGCAAGTCAGGGTTCAATCGGATTCCGACGAGCGCCAATGGTGGAGCTTCGGCATTCCGCTGATCCGAACGGATAATAACCCCGAGACGAATTGGATGACGCGGTTCGTGCGTCCCGGCTGCATCGAGTTCGAAATGACGATAGGCCAAAGGGTCGATAATGATCCCGAGATCGTGGTCGATGGCCGTGAGCTCGAAGCCGCGATCGTCGCGCATCTCGAGCGGCTTGCTAGTGTACTCGCTGCTATCGACCTGACAGGTGCGGGCATCGTTGTCATCGCCTTTCGCGGCATGGAGGATGTGGAACTCTCCCGCTCGCGCCCCGGCGGTCGAAAAATTCGGAAGCCGGAGCTCTTTTTGCCTGAGCTTCAGGTCGAGGATCTCGCGGCACCTATGCACGCGCAACTGCAGGACCAGCTCAACATCCTATGGCAGGCGTCCGGCTGGGCTGACGGCTCGCCGTCTTTCGACTGACCAGACCACACTATGATCCTCAAGCCAGCAAGCTGAAGTCGCTTCGAAGCGGTGGTCGAATATTTCGCGATCTCGCCGACAACACCGGCGATGCCTGCGTGCCTCAGGCATTCCTCCATCGCCAGCAGGACGTTCGTGTCGCTGCCGGCCTCAACATAGATCACCCTGTCGGGATGAAGGTCTGCGAGATGGAGGGCAGGGGCGACCAAGTCGCGCCAGCGCAGCACCAGAACACTGGTCCGTCAATGCGGGCAAGGATTCGGGCCAGAAAGATCGTTGCGCTCGCATCGGCGGCCAAGTCAGTGCTGCCGGCGATTTCATGAAGCGCGCCGCCAGCGATGCCGCCGCCTGGCAGTCGCGAGTCCGACTCGTCTACGCCGGAATGGCTCGCCACCTGTGAAATTCGCCCAAAAAAACAGGCCCAAGCCACGCAGGGGATTCACATTCATCCCAAAGCCACGTAGATTCATGCTATGTTCCAGCAGGCAGACCTCTTCGAACTGGCGGCAAGGCCGCACAAAAGCATGGATATACCGGCGCTCCTGGCGGTCATCGCGGCGGCATCGCCGCGCCCGAAGTTCAGCTACATGCTGCTCCATCTAATCGCAGAGATTGCGGATGAGCGGGGAAGTGCAGGCCCGAACGTCACCATCGATGGCGCCGCCGTGCCAGTCAGAGACTGGCTGTGCGATGCGCTCGTCCCGATGGCCCAGCGCGCCGCGCGCCGTCGCTCGACGGTGGAGGTGGTTCGCGCAGAGCTCGACGAAGCCAAGGCGCTTCCTGCCGATCGCGACGAGGCGGATCGCGTCATTGAGGACAAGGTTCGTGAGCGGGTGCGTCGCTCCGGCCGCTGCAATGTCAGCCGGGCAGTCTCGGATCTGTGTAAGGTTGGACTGCTACGGCGACATTATCAGGGTTTTCGCGTCGATCATCAAAACCGCGGAGCACAGCGCGAAGCGGTCTATACCGTCACGCCCGAAGCCTTGGCGGTCCTGCGGCGGCGGTGAAGATCAAGGATTCGTAGACCCTGGCTTTTCGTAGGGCAGGGGATCAGGTTGGACCCGTACGCCCGCGTCGTCCGTTCGTGGGCTTGCTGAGCTTCAATCGCTCCTGATCCGCCTTCCAAGCGAGATAGTCTTCCTCATTATCGAAATCGGGCTGCTCGAAATTGGTGAACTCATCGCAGTTGATGCAATGATACATCTGCGAGGCGTCCTGAAAGTGCATGCCGCAAAAGCACCCACAAAAGGGGCAGCATTCATCAAGTTCAAGGCTACTCCAGTCCCAAACCCCCAGATATTCGGCCACGCCGTCGCGGTCGTGCCCGACGACCTCGAAGGCATCCGCATTCTTCTCGACAAACCCCTCGATGCCGGCGCGTTGCAAATCATTGAGGATGTCGGCGGGCTGGAGATAGAACCATTCCCTGGCCGTGCTTCCGCCATCCCGGGCAATGTTGCGATCCGCATATTTGGCATGAAGCCGCTTTTCGGTCTCACCGGCATTAGCTGTATCGATCCAGCCTACCACCTTGAGCGGACGAGAGTTACCAGTCTGCAGCGCACCCCGGCGCCCGCGAAGGTTCGTCGCGCGCCCGATTTTCATCCGCCAGTCGGCGTCGTTTTCCTCAAGGATGAAGTAGACCGGCACGATGGTTCCCCGCTGCGTTAGAGGCGGTAGGCGGCTCGCAGGCGCTCCACGACGACATCACGCGTCATGTTCACGTCGAACTTCCTCGGATCGAAGTCCTCCTGGACTTCCACGGCTCGGACGAATGCGCCCATGTCTTCCTGTACGGTCGGAGGCAGCGCATGGCTTGCGTCGGCGGCCAGGAGCTGCAGCATCCGGGCAACATCATTGCGATGTTTGCGGACGTCTTTTTCGTCAATCTTCTCGCCTTCGTCACGGCGCCGGCTCAGATCCAGCCAGGCGCGTGCCTTGAACGGAATGATGGCTGCCTCGTCGAGAACAGGGATGCCGTCGAGTGTGCGCACCATCGACTTGAGGAACTCGTAATAGGCGCTGTCGAGCAGGATGGCCGACAGGCTGGCAGCTTCCTCGTCGATCGGAAGGGGCGTGAGCTGGCTATCGTCGGCGAGCGAGATACCCTCCGGCTGTCTCGAAAATAGCTCGAGCATCGCGGGGAATTCCTTGTTCGCAGGTTTCTGAAACCGATAGAGGACGCGCTTTCCCTCGCTCTGCTGCCGGATTTCATAGCCACCTTCCTCGACGAAGGCCCAAAATCGGTCGGAGAAGGCCGCGTCGAGACCCTCGACGATGAGGACGATGTCCAAATCCTTGGTCGCTCGAAAGTCGAGGCCGACCTCATCCATGAGCAGCTCACAGGCCGCGCCGCCGATCAGTACATACTGGCTGTCATGCCCTTCGAAATGCGCGCGGAAGCGATCGACACCACTTACCATCCAAACGGCTCCAAGAGTTGTTGCGCCGCCTGGGCCACGCGTTCGTCGGGGTCGTTGCGCAGGTTCAGGTGGAGCGAAAGCCGATCCACGACCGCATCTCGCGTCAGCGCGCGCGGATCATAGCTCCACGTCTCGAGTTCGGCGCGATCATCATCGTCGAACGCCAATCCGGTCCTGAGTTCGAGCGTCTGCTGCAAGTGTTTCCATCTAGCCGCGGGGATCGCACGGTGCGGAAAGCGTGGCTCCGCCAGCATCGTATAATGAGCAAGCGCGCTCTCGCCCGCGAGGGGCGCGACATAGTCGGGGAGATTTCCCCTCACGGTTCGGACCTTCCGCACAGGCGACTGCAAGCGGCCTTCGACCGCTTGCCAAAGCTCCCGATCGCGCACGACGAGCTGAAGACGACGCTGGCGGCCGACATGGTGCGGCTTGGCGATCCGCAGCGACTCCAACTCATCCAGGGTGCGGCTCATGCTCATGATCGCCACTTGGAACCGCTCCGACAGCTGGGTCAGGTTCGCCTCATTGAGATCCTCGCCGAGAAGGTTCGCGAGGATCAGGACCTGGGTGGTCGGGCCAAATTTCTCGTTGGCGATCGGTGTCCTGGTCGGCGCGCGCTCGCGCAGGTCAAGCAGAGCCTCAGGGACGTAGAGTTGCGCGCCCGGAGCCAGGAACCCGATCTGACGCTCGACCATCTGCCGGCGAATGGCGGCTGGCACGCTCTCGAGAAGCAGGAGGACCAGGCGAATACCGAGATGCCGGCGGAGAAGGTCGCGGTGCTTGATGAACTCGGCCGTGGCGCCTTGTCCCAGCGAACGCATTGCCACGAGCAGCACCGGCTCGCCATTGAGCTGCCCCTTCCAAAGGCGATAGCGATCCAACAGAAAGTGGGGCAGACCCGGGTCGGCGATAGGCGTCAAGCCCATGCGCATGCCAAAGGCATGATTCACATAGGCCTCGGCCGCCTCTCCCAGGGCGTCCAACGCGGTGATTGGTCGGTCGTCTAGCATCGCAGCGGCTATTTAACACCGCTAATGTTAAAAAGCTATCTCCTGTTAGATAGGATCACGCTAGACAAACATACCTATCGGCTGACCGGCAGCGAGGGTCAGCCGTTGAGCCGGTCCTTGATCGCTTTGGCCGGGGTGAAGGTCAGCTTCTTCGACGCGGCCATGCTGCTCGGCGTGTGTCGTCGCCAAGTCTACCGATTGCTTGATCGATTGCGTGCTGACGGTCCCGAGCCCTGGTTTCCTGGAAGCGCGGCCGTCCGAGCAACCGGGTTGCGGTTGCTGTCGATCATCAAGAGGAGGGGGCTGGCAGCGCACATGTGAGCGTCGCACTTCAGGTGTGCTTAAGGTCTGCTATCTGGTCTCGTTCGAGCAACTGCATCACGCTCCCTTGGATGAAGGATTTCCAACATCATCGTGTTTGCCTGGCGGCGCAGTTTCCCGCATTCTCGGAGCAGGCGTGGGTTGGCAATCGGCGTGACGCTCCGTTCGAGCTGCTGAATCGCTTCGCAAAGGGTCTCGAATGCTTTTTGCATGGCCACTTTTTGATCCATCAACCTCGTTCCGTATGAAATTTGATGGCCGGGGCTTTGGCAGATGGGTCTCGCCAAACCGTTACGATTCAGCGTGGCGGCACGGGTTGCTCGAAAACCTTACGGTTGGCCGCGCGATCCGCGGCCTGAACGGCAAGCTCAGCTTTGAATTGAGTTAGCAGCCTTCGGCGCATCGCTTTCATTGAGTGGGCGAATTACCCACCGATCGATGGTCTCAAGAAGCAAACCGTCTTCGACGTGGTACTGCTTGGCGATTCCTACATATTCGCCATCGGTGAAGCGCATTTCCGAAGGTCGCAGGCCGATCCGGTAGCTCCGGACAGTCCCGTCTTTGCAATGGGCGTCTACAATTCTCTTCGGCATGATCCCGCGGCCCCGCTTCTGCCTCACCATTTGTCCCGGTTAGGCAGCCTGCGGCACGCTCCATCAAAGCGTGCTGGCTTTGAACCGGGTGTTGCAAACCTGCAAAGAGACAGGCGCGAACGCCTTTAAGCCCGAGAGCTCTGGACATACGCGTTCGCCACCCGGTCGATGGAACTCGACCAGTTCTCTTTGCAGGAGGTTTGCACGCCTCCGCCCGCGTCTCAGCGGGCGCGTTCGTCGATAGGCCAAGGCGCTGTTTTATTCGTTAACGGACTCGGTGGCCTTTTGGTTGCAAGGCCGCCCGACATCGTAGGCGGTGATCGTGGATACAATCAACTGCGCCTGGGTGCCGAACGGCTCAGGACTTCATCGCATATCGCTCAGGACTTCGCTGTGGGAATCGAGCCGGGGCAATCACCATTTGGATTGTGACATTTGGGGCCTTCTTCTTACCATGACGTCATGCGAACTCCCTTACGCGCTATTGTCGAGCTGGGCTGTGAATGTGGCGAGCGGCTCGAACTGCCATTTGAAGAAATCCGCGCGTCGTGTGCTGTCTATACGGTGCCAGCCCCAATTCGGTCGGTGCTCGAGCGAGGTTATGCGGCTTAGCGGTTGACTGGAACGAGCTCCTCGCCTGGATGCCCTCCCAGTGCGGCCAAGCTGAAGATTGCCTCCGGCCAGCACGAGCCCCCCAACGAAGGGCCAGGATCGCTCGCGCTGACCGGGGGCTTCTCCGGATCAGCCGTTCAGCCTGTCCTTGACTGCTTTGGCAGGCGTGAAGGCGAGCTTCTTCGACGCCGCGATCTGGATCGTCTCGCCGTTGGCGGGATTGCGGCCCTCGCGAGCGCGGCTGTCCTTCACTTTGAATTTGCCGAAACCGTTGAGGCTGATTTCGTCGCCCTTCGCGGCCGCGTTGGTTATCGCTGCGAACACAAGATCGACCAGCTTACGGGCGTCTGCCTTGGTACCGCCCGTTTCGCTGGCGACGTGGTCGGCAAGATCGTTGTTGTTCATGGAAATCCTTTCAGATGATTGTTGAGCATGACAGCCTTAGTCAGCCTGCGCACAGGGCGCTATGCCGCTTTGCAGGCGCATCACCGGCGGTGATGTGGGTAAATTGAACGGTCACCAGCCCACATGGTCTTTGGGTGATAGGAGCGGCGGATGAGCGAGTGCGATGACCTGAGTGTATCGGTGAACAGGATCGTCGGCGCCACAGCCGAGCAGCTAATCGTGGAGATCAACGGCGAGCGCCGGCCGCTCGCCTGGACGCTCGTGAAAACGGTCCACGCGACGATCGCGGTTCGCGACGAAAATATGCCCATCATGGCATTCGAGATCAATGAAGGCCGGACCCGGCGATCTTTGCTCGTCGGACAAGTCGATGGCGCCTGGGCAGAGCTGAAGGCAGCGCTGCACATCGGGTTGCCGGGCGCTATTCCGGTTGAGGTGTGGGAGCAGGCTCTCATAGATTTGCCTGTGGTGTTGCCGGTCTTTCGGCGAGATTGGAACGCATTAGGCCGTAGGGGCACTTTGTCGCCTGCTTTATGAGAGCTACGGCTCCTATTGAACATTTCCTGCGCGTTTGATCTGCCCCTTCCGGGAAGCCATCGATTTTGCAAATCGACCCTATGGCTGCCGCCGCTGCCCCGGAAGAGACCCCCGTCTCGATGTGCTTTCGCAAACGACGATCTCACGATCATCGATCGCGGTGCGGGTGGTACGGATCACGAGAACGAGCGTCCGTCCCGCAGGGCAGCCGCACCAAGCTGGTTGGCCCCTCAACGAGATGCTCGCCGCGCAGGCGCATCCGACCTCGATCGCCAGCGTCTCACGGCTGAAGACATCGACCGCTGTCCGCGATGGGCCGGGTCAGGATGATGTCCGCCTGCTAGACCTGCAATGACAGGCAATGCGCACATGAATCTGTTGGGCGGATGGGGCAACGGCGAGAGGCTCGCAGTGTTTCGCGGTGATGGTCTCCCGGCGACGGTGTGGTCCTTACGGCCCGTCGCCGGGAGTGCGGGCTTGACACTCGGTGGGAGCCGCGCCCTCGCGGCGCCTGTAGCGAGCCAACTCGGGTTTGCCACCCATACAGGCGACGAAGCGCCCCTCTTTTGAGGCCAATCTATGTCATGCTTGGTCTTCCAACGCCGCAGAAGAGCGCCGAAAAGCGCGTATTTTTTCATTCAATTACAAGCGGTATAGGCGCTTCAAGTTCGATCGCCGCAAGTACGATTTTTCCGTAGCTATCCGGCGAAGGCCGCTATCGACCTACCCATCCGAGCTGGCGAACGGCCGAAAGGTCGGGGTAAGCGACCGTCCGCTTACAGGCGGCAGATGAGCGAAAAGAGGACTCGACCGATGACCGATGCACCCGTGATCGCAAACGAGGACCGCCGCCCGCTCCTCCTGACCCTGGCGCCTTCCCACTATTGCGAGCGGGCGCGCTGGGCGCTCGACCTGCAGGCGATTGTCTATGATGAGAAGCGGCTGGCACCTGGTGCTCACGTGCTGCGCGTCAAGCGTTAGGCGCCTCAGCCACGTCGCTTCCCTTGCTCCTGCTCGGCGACGGTTCGCTATGCCAGAGAAGCGATCGAATTTTAGACTGGACGGGATTGCCCGGCGGGGACGCAGAGATTGAGCGGCGGCTGGAGCAGGCGACGGCGCCGCTCATTCGCCAGTGCCTCTACGCTGGGCTGCTGGCCCGATCCGCGGTCAGGCATTCGCGACGTGCTGCTGCGCGGCACAAGCACGCGCCAGGCGACGATCGGGCGGCTGACCTGGCCGTTGCTGCGGCAACTCATGGCCGCGGGCATGGATGCGCGGCCGCGTCTCCTGCCAGACCTGATCGCGCAAGTGGACCGCGAACTCGACTGGTTCGACCGATTGCTCGCCGAGCGCGGTGATCATCTGGTCGGCCGAGCGTTTGGCCGTGCCGACCTGACCGCCGCCAGCCTGCTGGCGCCCGTCGCCTTGCCGCAGGTGGAACCGGTGAAGAGCCTCTCCGCAGGAATTCGTTGGCCGCGATCGCTTGCACCCTTCCTTGCAAGATGGTCGGATCGGCCGACGCTGAAATGGGTGCGCCATGTGTATGAGGCCCACCGAGCGCCGCTGTGGCGCATGGCTGTCCGGCATGGTTAATGTCTTTTGACAGCCTCTTCGCCTGGCCCCTGGAGATGTTCACACGCGCAGCTGCCAACCAGCGCAAACAATTCCTGGGGATGGTGGCAGAATTTCTGAGCTCGTGGCGAGCCAGTCCTTTCGATGTGCCCGCGAGCGGAGTTGCGCCGGAGGTCGCCTTTGGCAGCGGAGTGGCTGCTGGTCGTATTTGGCATAACGCATTCTGTTGCCCGATCTCGCCGACCTGGATCCACGAACGTGGTGAAAGACCGAGGCGGTCGTCCGCGAGATCCGCGACTGGCTCATCGCCGTCCCTTGCACGAACGTCGCTTCCTGTGTCCGATAAATGCGATTCTCGGACATAGGAATTGGCTTTGAAGGGCAGGCTGGCTACAGCTAGCAGCGGGCGGACGAAATGACGCAGCCACTCGCTTTGGCTTATTGGGCCAATCCGGCGACGTCGCGCGTACCGACCGACCGCTCTGCTCATTTTTAAAAAATCTTGAAACTTTCACTATTCGGAAGTATCAGGAATTTTATGAGCGTCCTTGCATCTACTCTAGCAGATGGAAAGCTGGCTGGTCGTGTCTTCGATGAGCGCCAGCTTAGTGAGGTGGTCGGCGGCAATGCTGCGCGTCGCTACGCGCTCGTCAACCGCGCGCTGAAGGACGGTTCGCTCGTCCGCCTGAAGCGCGGCGCCTATCTTTTGGGCAAATCCTCTCGATCGGAGGCGATCCATCCGTTCGCGGTGGCGCAGGCGCTCGTCCCCGGCAGCTATGTCTCGTTTGAAACTGCCCTCGCTCATCATGGCTGGATTCCCGAGGCGGTCTACGCGACCGCCAGCGTTACACCGGGCCGCAAGACGCTTGAATTCGACACGCCGGTCATGGGCCGATTCACCTTCCACCCGCTCGCCATCCACGAGTATCAGTTCCTGGCGGGCGTGGAGAGGCAGAAGTTGGGTTCGCTCACCGCGTTCGTTGCCTGCCCCTTGCGCGCGCTTATCGACCTCGTCGCCCTGCGCAAGCAGCGCTGGACAAATCTCGACTGGCTGACAAGCGGCTTGCGCATCGACGAGCATCATCTCCTCTCGCTAAAACACAAGGAAATCGCGACGCTGAAAACCGCCTACAAGCACAAAGCTGTCAACGACTTTCTCCGCTCCCTCGAGCTTGCCATCCGCGCAAATCGTTCCCCTTCGCCGGAAGCCTTGCGATGATCGAGATGCTCCAGAAGAAGCTCCGCGATTATGGCGCGACCAATGCCGTCGAGGAGGAGAACGCGACCAAGGAGATCATCCAGGAGATCGCGCTCTACGCCCTCTGGCGCGCCGATTTCTTCGACGTCGCACTTTTCCAGGGCGGCACGAGCCTACGCATCCTGCACGCTCTCCCTCGCTTTTCGGAGGATCTCGACTTCCTGCTGCGCGTGCCGGACGCCGATTTCCAATGGTCACCCTACCTCTCCGCGCTCGTCGAGATCTTCGGTCAGTTCGGCATGAAGCTCGAAGCCCAGCCCAAGGATAGGATGGACAGGGCAGTGCGCGAAGCGATCCTCAAGGACGATTCGATCGCGAGCCAGCTCAACCTCAGTTTTGTGGGGTCAGGCCGGGCCAAGACGATCAGGATCAAGCTTGAGATCGATACCAATCCGCCAGCGGGCTCTGGTGAAGCGACAACCTTCCTCGATTTTCCCGCAGATTATGAAGTGCGGCACCAGGATCTAGCCTCCAATTTCGCCCTCAAAATCCACGCGCTGCTCTGCCGACCCTACCTCAAGGGCCGCGACTGGTTCGACTTCTCATGGTATGTCGCGAGCGGCGTGTACCCAAACCTCCCGCTCCTTGCCGCCGCATTGCGACAGGCGGGGCCATGGCACGCCCAGCACGACCTGCCTGTTGACAGCGAGTGGCTGATCGCGGCGCTAAAGACGAAAATCACGTCCATCGACTGGGGCGCAGCAGCGGCCGATGTGAACCGCTTTCTGCGACCTGTAGAGGCGAAATCGCTCAGCCTGTGGAGCGAGCGCTTCTTCCACGCCAAGCTCGACCAAGTCGCTAGGAGCGCACCAGAGTGACAGCCATGCTCCATGCGCGCTCCAATCTGCCCACAGCGCGTCGTTCCGATGGTGCGGGCGGCAGGAGAAACCACTGCCGGTCCAAGGTCGGCGCAGGGTCGCGCTGCTGATGGGCCGTGACCTGCTTCCGTTGTCAACCAATCTCCCGGCCGACCTCCTTGCCGAGATCGATGGCGCGCGCGATACGCTGGCGGCGTCCAAGGCAAGCTCCACGCAGAAAGCCTATGCTTCGGACTGGGAACGCTTCTGCGACTTCTGTGATGCGCGCAATGTCGAAGCGCTGCCCGCACACCCCGACATTGTCGCGCTGTTCGCCCACGTGGAGGCCGAAGCGGGGATCGCGCCGGTCACGATCGGCCGGCGCGTCGCGGCGATCAATCATCATCACAAGGAGGCGGGTCTTGCCTCCCCCACCGCGCGCGATGCTGCCGGTGTCATCGCGCAGATGATGGCGGGCGTGCGCCGCAAATATGCGCGAAAGAAGGATCAGAAGGCGCCGGCAGCGGCGGACGTCCTGACCGCCATGCTCGCGACGATCACGGGCGCAGGCCTGCGCGCCAAGCGCGATCGCGCGATCCTAGCGGTCGGCATGGCGGGCGCGTTTCGCCGTTCGGAAATAGCGGGCATGCGATTGCCCGATCTCGAATTCGAAACCTCGGGGGTGCGGATATCGATCCCTCGTTCGAAAGGCGACCAGGACGCCGAGGGCCAGGAGATCGCGATCCCTGAAGGCCGACATATCCGGCCGGTGAGCCTCCTCAACGACTGGCTCGAGGCTGCCGATCTGATCGGGTTTGATCCCGCCACCGGCAAGCCCCGGACAGGCCCGGTGTTTCGTCGGTTGACGCGTGGGGACGTGCTGACGGCCGACCCGATCACCGACAAGACCGTGGCTCGTCTGGTCAAAGCCTGCGCGTCGGCGGCAGGGCTCGACCCAGCCCTGTTCTCCGGGCATTCCCTGCGCGCGGGCTTCCTTACCGAGGCGGCCGCGAAGCGAGCGAACCTGTTCAAGATGAAGGACCACTCGCGCCACAAGTCGCTCGACACAGTCGCTGGCTATGTCCGCGATGCCGCAATGTTCGACGACCATGCGGGGGAGGAGTTTTTGTGATGCCGGACTGTCCCGCTATTCCGGCCTCAAAGCGAAGCTCGAGACCTCGAAAGAGATGGCAATGACGACAGCGCCAGAATGGCAGGCTTATGTCATGCCCAATTACGATGCGGCGATGACGCAGGCCTGCATGGCTCTTCAACAGCGCATCCTTATCGATCCCGCCTACCGTTCTTCCATACTGGCCGATCCCCGAGACCTTCACCGCGCCTTGTTCGCCGGATTCACACCGCCCGGCTTTGCCGAATATGCCGGCACCTACAGGGGAACGGTCCGGACGTCGCTCGAGCGGCGGCGCTCAGGTGCATCGCAGATATTCAGCCCGCAAAAGAGCTTCTCGTTCGAAAAGCCGGAGAGGGTCGCCGCAGCGCTCGATTTCCTCCTGTCCGAGGTCCGACGCGAGCTGGTACCGGCCAGGTCGGCTGCGCCTTTCGTACAGCTCCTGACCCTGACCCATCTCTTCTGCTGGTTCGGCAAAATCCACCCGTTTCTCGATGGCAACGGTCATATCCAGCGAGCCCTGTTCGCCGCCGCGGCTACCGAACTCGCAATCCCGCTCGCCACCCGCTTCGCGATCCACCCGCGCCCGTTTGATCGGCTGCTCGCCTGGCCGCTGGAGATGTTCACACGAGCCGCGCCAGACCAGCGCGAGCATTTCCTCGCGATGACGGCCGAATATCTCAGTTCGTGGTTGGCCGGCCCCTTCGATCTGCCGGCAAGCGGCATTGCGCCGTAAGCGATTGAGCCCCGGTTCAGAGCTCGATCAGCGTATAGCCACGATCGGCGAGCAGCTTCCGGGTCCACTCCTTGCTAAGGGGGACGCCTTCGGCATTGAGCGAAATTGCTGTGTCGGCCCGATCGAACAGTGCGACGCAAAGCTCATCGCTGTCGAACCGCGATCGGTATTGGATACCGTCGAGGCTAGTGCTCCTATAAATGTCCGCGGCAATCTGCTGCGGCACCGTATAGGCGCCTGGGTTATCAACCGGGTCGAAATCGGCCGAGACGCCGGCAGTCGTGGTCTTGAACCAGCCGAGGCCCGGTCCATGGACCTTGGCCAGGCGGACAGGCCGTGTCGTGGTGAAGTTTGCGGCGCGTCTCCTGGCGACCTGATCCCAAAGGACATCGCGATCCTTCGGCGTTCGCAGCAGCGCTTCCGCAAAGGGGCCGACTAGCGTCTTTCCCAGATAGAGCACCCCGAATTTGCCTTCCGGATCGTCCCACCGCCAGGTCGCGTCCCTGCGGCCATACCATCTGGCAGCCACCGTTGCGCCGTGGACCCGATGCAGCACCCTGCCGGCGGCGATCGTCGCCACGGGCATCTCACCTTTCGCCGCCACTGGCGTCAGTCTTCGAGCGTGCGGGCGAACCGCGCGACGCGATCGACCTCCGCGTCGCTGCCCTTGAGAAGCGCGATCGGGCTCATTCCATCAAGACCCTCATCACCGCTCACGAGGAACTGCAGGACGGCCCATCCAGACGTTTGCGGAGCGGCATTGAGGACTCTCGCAATTCCCGGCAGGATCGCGTTCCCGTCGAACTGAAACACCGGGAACAGCTTCGTCCCATTGTCCTCGACCATCAACAGTCGGCGATCTTTCACCGCCTTATAGACCGCCTGAATCGTCTTGTGTCCAAGCAGGGTGCGCACCTTCTCCGCAGTCAGCGCCCCTCCCGCCGCGTCGATCAACCGTCGCTTGAAAGCGATAGCGTTCGTGATCCTCTCTGCGGCCTCCGGGTTGTCCGTTTCGACCGCTGGAATGCCAAGAGCCAGATGAAAGACCAAGCTGGGCACGTCGATGCTGCTGATGGCGGCCGCCTTTGCCGCCGCAGGCATCATTTTGATGATGCGATCGGTGCTTGCCACTATGCGGTCGTGGAGGACACGATCCGCATCAACGAAACCCATATTTGCCGGACGAACCATTCGATCAT